>NZ_CEXBMR010000010.1:0-43245 GCF_982614295.1 Synechococcus sp. | reverse complement strand
GTTGATCACTAACTAAGCAAATCGCTTAATTAGAGGAATAGAAATCGCCCCCGCTGACGCGGGGGCTTTTTAATGGTTGAACTCGTTTGCTAATAGATGGAAATTCCTACAAAACTGATTGCTTTTGGCGATAGTGGCATCTTTGGTTGGGGAGATAGTGATGGTGGTGGCTGGGTTGAAAGATTGCGTCGTCATTGGATGCCAAGAGAAAATGCTCCGGTTTTGTATAACCTTGGAGTAAGGGGGGATGGGCTTGAGCGCATCACTGCAAGGTTTCAATCTGAATTTAAGGCGCGTGGTGAATTGCGACGCCAGAGCCCTGAAGGCCTAATTATTGGAGTAGGCCTTAATGATGCTGCCCGCATAGGTAGAAGAGATGGTAGGCCGCAATTAGATTCAGATGCTTTTCTTTTTGGTATGGAGCAGTTACTTGCGAACGCCAAGAAATTAGCCCAAGTTTTCGTAATTGGGCTAACACCTGTTAATGAAGCGCAAATGCCTTTTGCCCAATGTCTTTGGTATCTAAATCAGGATATTAATTTCTACAATAATCTCCTTGAAGAGGCTTGCCTTGGATCAGGTGTGCCTTTTTTGAATTTGTGGAATGGCATTTCTGCTGAAACTAAATCTGTACCGCATACATGGGTTGATTCACTCTGTAGTGATGGAATCCATAGCAATAGTGCTGGCCATCAATGGATATTTGAGCAGGTGAGCTGCTGGCCGGAGCTATTGTTATGGGCCGGGCTGCCGCCCGAGGGTTCATGCAGGCTTAATTAGAAAATTATTAGAAAATTATGCGCATTGCAATTTCTGGCTCCCATTCTCTTGGTAAATCCACTGTGGTAAAGGATTGGAGTGAAGCTCACCCGCGTTATCTCGTGGAGGAAGAGCCCTATCGAGTTCTTTCGTTAGATGGACCTTATGAGATTGAATTTATGGATAGATCAACTAAACTACATAATGGACTGCAATTATTTTATAGCATTAGTAGAGTGCACAGATATTCACATATCACTGATAATGTTATCTTTGATCGTTGCCCGATTGATTATCTAGCGTATTCTCAGTATACTGCTGAAACGGGTAGAACAGATATTGATTCTGATTTTGTTTTGAGTATGGTAGATGCGGTTAGGGAGTCTTTGGATCATCTTGATATTTTGGCATTTGTGCCAAGCTCGATGGAATGGCCTGTATTAATTGAGGAGGATGGTATCCGCCCCCTAAATGTTGAGTATCGAGATTCTGTTGATTTAATTTTTAAAAAGATATATAGAGAAAATTTATATAATCTTTCGGCAGCGCTTGGAAATTTAAGATTAATTGAGTTAATTGGTGATCAGACACAAAGGCTGCATCAAATTCAGGCAGCGATTGAATCTTTTTCCTTTTGATAATTTTTGCTCCTAAATCATTATAGTGGTCCCTTTGCTTGCCGACTCCACAATTGCATCGGCTAATTGCAATCCGTTTATTGCTTGATCAAGATTAGCAATCTTTGATTTGCTTTTTGCGGAAGCGCAGTTGCTGAAATCAATTAACTCTTCCCTCAAAGCTCCTTGTATTTTTTCATCTATTTCTGGCCATAGATTGCCATCTGGCGAATTGATTCCTTCCTTGTTCCACACTTGTAACGCGCTATCAAGTGAACGTAGCTGAATGCTTTTATTAGATCCTACAATAATTAATTCAGAGTCAATGCAGCCATGCCAAGTACTTGTGGAAACATTGGTTGGAGCACCTTTTGGTACAAACCAGCTGGTTTCTGTGATTCCAATACAGTTATTTTCAAATTTGATTAAAGCAATGCAGGCCTCTGGTGATAAGTGATCGCCAAGGCGTCGTTCGTGCGCTGTTACGCATATTGGCTTACTATGAGTTAGCCAAAGTAGTAAGTCGAGATCATGAATAGATGATTCATAAATAGTGTGTACCCGATCGGCAATCGCAGCAAACCATGAGCTGCTAAGATTCCGTTTCGTTCGAATTGATATTAATTCTCCAAATTCTTTTTGATTAATTTGCTGCTTGATTAATCTATGATTTAATTCATAGCGTAAGATGAAGCCAACCTGTAGAATTGACCCGCTGCTCTCAGCTGCCTGCCTTAATTTATTTGCTTCTACAAAGTTAGCAGCAAGTGGCTTCTCTATGAATACTGGCTTGCCTGTAGCAACGGCCGCTAGGCACTGCTGATGATGCTGATCATCAGGTGTAACTATTGCGATTGCATCTATTTCATCATCATTAATTAATTCCTCAGCACTTTTGTATTGACGTTTTACGTTGTATTTAGTTCCTATTAATGCCAATTGTTCTTCCCGGGGCTCTGCGATTGCAAAGAGTTCAACGTTTGGCAGTGTATGAAATATATTTGCGTGCATACTGCCAAAGCGGCCTAACCCCGCTAATCCAACACGAAGTAATTTTGTTGATTTCATTTAGATTTTTGTTTTATGAAGCCGGTGATCGGAATTGAACCGACGACCTACTGATTACGAATCAGTTGCTCTACCCCTGAGCTACACCGGCAGCCGGATTAAATTAGCATTATGGATAAGTAAATCAACCTGCAGCGAGAGTGCCTAATGTCTAAGCCTTCTCAGCTTGATCCAGTTTTACGCGAACGCTTGCTTAAGGAAGCGCGTACACCTTGGCGCAGCCTACGCAGGGCTTTGTGGTTCACTCTTTTCGCTTCCGCCGCTGTTGGCGCTGCCACCATGGCAATGCGCAGTGCCTCCGGCGTTGCTGTTCCCTTCAGCGACCTTGGCATCCAATCCGCTGCTTTGCTGATCAGTGTCGCTTTGATTTGGCTTGATCGCAATCGCCAACCCCAGCACTGATCTCAATTGCCACTGCATCGTTAGAAGTAAAATAAGTGCCCAGAACAAGCATGTAAAACGGCTTTGCCCATGCCACAGGATTAGTTCGCTAAATGCTCCTGCCCGTTGATCTAGCCAAAACAAGACAGGCAGCTGGCTTATAGCAATTAGTGGTTTGAATAAACCTATGGGTAGGTTCATATTTCCTTGCAGTTGGGGTAGTAAAACTGCAAGGCTCCATAGCAAAAGTATTTCTACCTGTGGTGCAGGGCCAGATGTGCCGCCAGCAAAAATCAACTGCAGCAATAACAATTCAATGGGTAGCAGGCCGAGGCTAAGCAGCGGCAGCCAGCCAACCATTAGCTACTTAGTGTGCGGCGTTGAGTAACCATCTTGTACGCAACAAGGCGATCACCATCTTGCCAATCAGCAAAACGATCACAACCAATACCGCATTCAAAGCCTGTATTTACTTCTTTAACATCGTTTTTAACACGTTTCAATGAATCAAGATCGCCTGCATATATTTGTTGTTTGCCGCGGAAGAGCCGGAATTTACAATTGCGTTGCAAGCTGCCACTTGTTACATAACAACCAGCCACCGCACTCTTGCCAATACTAAATACTGCACGCACTTCAGCTTCTCCGAGGGATTGCTCAACCAACTCGGGCTCCAGCAGGCCTTCCATTGCCAACTGAATGTCTTCTAATAGTTTGTAAATAACATCGTAATCGCGTACATCTACACCCGCTGCTTCTGCGGCACGTTTCGCGCCGGATGCAAGTGAGGTGTTGAAACCTATTATTACAGCTCCTGATGCATAAGCTAAATCTACGTCGGTTTCGGTTATTTCTCCAGGAGCAGAAAGTAAAACTCGAACTTGAACTTCTCCTTGAGGTAGTTGTTCAAGCATGCCAAGAATTGCCTCAACGCTACCTTGAACATCTGCCTTAAGAATTAGGTTTAATTCTTTTAGTTCCCCTTCACTTGCCTGCCCAGACATCGACGTAAGTGATACACGACGGGAGGCCATCTGCTGCGCTAGTCGTGTTGCCCGTGCCTCGCTGGCGCGATCACCAACAACTGCGCGAGCTGCTTTCTCATCGACGTACACCTCAAACTCGTCACCCGCTGCTGGCACTTCACTAAAGCCCAGCACTTCAACGGCAGAAGATGGCCCGGCCTGTTTAACCCGCTTACCGGTGTCGTCCACCATCGCTTTAACTTTGCCCAACACGGGGCCTGCAGCCAAAACATCGGAGGGATGCAATGTTCCGTTTTGAATTAACAATGTCGCCACCGGACCTTTTGCTTTATCGAGGTGTGCCTCAATAACAGTGCCCTTAGCCATTCGATTTGGATTGGCTTTTAGATCTTCTACCTCAGTTACCAAAAGTATCATTTCCAATAGGGAATCGATACCAGTGCCTTTCAGAGCACTTACAGGCACCATTACGGTGTCACCACCCCAATCTTCTGGCAGCAAGTTTTGATCTGTTAGCTCTTGTTTAACTCGATCAAGTTGAGCTCCTTCTTTATCTATTTTATTAATAGCAACAACAATGGGTACTTCAGCGGCGCGGGCATGGCTGATTGCTTCAAGGGTTTGAGGCCTTACCCCGTCGTCTGCAGCCACAACAAGTACAGCTACATCTGTTACTTTCGTTCCACGCGCCCGCATTGCTGTAAATGCTTGGTGACCAGGCGTATCTAGGAAGGTAACTGTGCGGTGCTCATCACCATGTTGTACCTCAACTTGATATGCACCGATGTGTTGAGTAATGCCACCGGCTTCACCTGCAGCTACGCGAGTTTTGCGTATCGCATCAAGCAAACTCGTTTTGCCATGGTCTACATGACCCATAACAGTTACTACTGGTGGCCTACGAATTAGATGCTCGAAGTCGCTCTCCTCGATCATCTCAACGGTTTTCTTAGCAGCTTCTTCAACGTCGTCTTGCAGCACGGGAACGCCAAATTCCTGCGATACCGTCTCAATTGATGAGAGATCAAGGGTTTGGGTAACGGTTGCAATAATTCCTTTAAAGAATAGGGATTTAATAATTTCAGAACTTTCAACACTGAGCATGTCTGCGAGTTCTTGCACAGTGAGATTCCCTTCTGGGATCACCAGCATTTCGGGTCTTATTTGTTTCGCGTCCCGTGCAGCGCGCAGTTCCATTGCACGCCGCCGTTGTCTTTGACGGGTGGTTTCTTTTTTGCGTCGACGCAAAGCGACAGGCTTAGCTCCGCCAGTTGCGGGTGAAACCCTCGGTTTGCTTGGTCTTGCCAGGCTCGCTTGCAGTACAAATGCTTCCTGTTCGCCTGCAAATCCGCTGGTTTCGGCCGTTAGGGAATCGTCATTTTCACCGATGATGTGAACTTTTTGACGTTGCTTTTGCGGCGTACGACTGCGTAACGCCTCCAATTTGGCGCTGTCGTCCCAATCTGGACGCCGCGCTTTGCCTGCAGCTGTACCAGGGGCTGCAGCTGGACGGAATCCAGGCCGTTTAGGTGCATTGGGAGCTGTAGGGGCTCCAGGGCGTGTGGGCCCTTCACCTGGCTTGCGTGGGGCTTCACTGCCAGGGCGACTAGGCACCACTCGCCTGGGGCCTTCTGGTGCTGGACCCCTTGGCGCTCCAGGTTTCTGGAGCTGCATTAACTCACCAGGTGCAACTGGTTTGCGCATGGCTCCTGGCCCTGGCCTGGTTGGTGGAGCAGCTGGATCCCGTCGCATTGGCTTGCCCACCAATTCCAGGGAGGAAGCTGGCGGCCTGCCGTCTGGTTCGGCTCGTTTCGGCTGTGGAGGGCCCCCAGCTCTTACAACCGGAGATCCTGGCCTTTGCGGTGCAGGGGGCCGTTGCGGAACCGGCCTTTGTGGAGTTGCTGTGCGCATTGGCACGGCCGGGCGATTTTGATCACCGCCTCTTAAAGGAGGGGTTACGGGCCTCGCTGGTTTGGCGACAACAACCGGTTTTGGGGCCGGTGGCTTGATGCTCGTAATTTGCTTCGCTGGAGTAACTGGCTTCGCTGTCGTTACCGGCTTTGGCGCAGTAACTGGCTTTGGCGGAGCACTAACAATTGACACCGGCCGCACTGGCAGCACTGGCCGCACTGGCCGCACTGGTACAACAGGTTTTACCGTCACCAGCGGTTTTGCGTTAACCGGTTTTGGAGTTGAGGCTTTTGGTGTGGGTGGCTTAACAACCACTGGTTTTATAACCACCGGCTTGGCTGCTGCTGGCTTAGCCGCAACTGGCTTGGCAGCAACTGGTTTTACAACCGCTGGCTTAGCTGCTGCTGGGCTTTGGGCAGGGGTTGGTCTTGCTGGCGGAGCAGGCGGTGCAATTACTGCCGGCTTGTTAACTACGGCTGGCGCAACCGGGGTAGCAATTGCAGGGGTTGTTGGTGCAGCAACTGAAGCTTTTTTGAGGGTCAGAATTTTGCTGGCTGGTGCCTCTGCGCTTTTGCTGGGTGATGGGGGTTGGTTCCTGTCCCCATTCCCGGCGCCACCTCCGTTTACGCCACTGCCACCAAGAAGTGAGCGGATTTTGGCCGCTTCGCTGTCGCTGATGGAGCTGCTGTGGCTTTTCGCCGCAATCGACAGTTTCTCCGCAGCATCGAGCACATCTCGGTTTTCGAGACCTAGGTCTCGCGATAGCTCATAGATCCGGACTTTGCCGCCGCTCGTCATGCAGGTCTCCATTGGACGGGGCACTTTGTGCCTCCGTGCCCGTCACAGTGACGGGACGGTATTCATATTGCCTGAAGGGATGCCTTTGAGGCTGATTCCCTCCGGCCCAAGCCTTGAGGCGAGGGCGCTATAGATGGCGTCTTCAACGTTTACCCGTAGGGCCCGCTGTAGTTTGCGCCGCTTGCGGGCTTCTTCTAGGCATTGCTGCGTTGGGCAGAGATAGGCCGAACGACCCATTCCCTGATCAAGCTGAATACCTTCGCCCCCTCCTAACCGCACCACTCGCCAAAGTTTCTGACGATCTACCAAGTTACGGCAAGAAACGCATCGACGCATAGTGGTCATCGGGCTCACCGAGCCTCAAAAGTTGATTCACTTTCTGAAATAGTTTCTTCTTGGAAATCCTCCTCAATTGGATAAAGTTCGCGGAGACGTGCATCCTCTTCGGCCCGAGTTGCTTGCTCGGCTTCTAATCTGGCCTCTGCTTCCGCCTGTTGTCTCTCATCTTCTTGTCGCAACACTATTAGTTCAGCAACTTTTTCATCTTCCGTACCTTGGTCATATTCAGCGGAGTTTTTAATATCGATTTTCCAGCCGGTTAAGCGAGCTGCAAGACGTACATTTTGCCCTTCACGGCCGATGGCCAAGCTCAATTGATCGGGTGGTACGAGTACGTGGGCATGTTGCCCCTCAGGGTCTACTAGACGCACCATTTCCACCCTGGCGGGGCTTAAGGAATTAGCAAGATATTGACCTGGATCTGCAGACCAGCGAATTACATCTATTTTTTCTCCACGCAGTTCATTAACAACTTGCTGGATTCTTGAACCACGAGCGCCAATGCAGGCCCCCACGGGGTCAACCTCCCGCTCAACACTGTCTACCGCCACTTTTGTGCGTGGTCCAACGGCCCTTGAAGGGGGATTTGCCTCGCGAGCTACAGCAACTATTCGCACTGAACCCTCCTGGATCTCGGGTACTTCGTTCTCAAATAAATACACAACTAAGCCTGCATTTGATCGACTTACAAACATCTGAGGGCCACGCCTTGCAATTTCTGATACCTCTTTAAGAAAAACTTTGAAAGTAGCATTTGCCCTATAATTATCATTTGGAAGTTGGTCGCGGCGCGGTAATTCAGCTTCAACTTCCGGGCGGCCTAAGCCGCTACTAACGGCCATAATTACACTTTGCCGTTCAAAACGAATAACTCGTGCGGTGAGTACTGGATCTTCTAAATCAGCAAATTCTTCTTGAATCATTCGCCTTTGCTGGTCGCGCAATTTTTGGGCTAACACCTGCTTGGTTGATGCGGCGGCCATACGGCCAAACTCATCTTTTTCCGGGGTAACATCTAGCACCACAGTGTCACCCAGTTGCGCATCTTCTGCAACCTGTTGTACTTCTTCTAGAGCGATCTGATGATCCTCACTTTCAACTTCTTCAACGATTATTTTAGAGGCGAGCACTCTAAAACCCTCCTCTTCAAGATCTAGCCCAACATCAAAATTACTGAAATATTCTTCATCGAATGGATCTTCACTAATTCCAAGGTAAAGGGTGCGCCGGTAGCGCTCATAACCCTTCAAAAGCGCTTCGCGTAAAGCTGCTTCAACCACGTTAGGCGGTAATTTTTTTTCCTCGCTGATGTCTTCGATGAGGGTTGTTAGGCCCGGCAGCATTACAAGTGCCATAAAAAATTCAGGTTGTAGGGAAAAAGAAAACGGTAGGGAGTTCAGGATTCAAGCTTTGGGTTAGCCAGGCGCACTTCGAAAACCTCTGGCCTGGGGATTCGCACAACCCGCCCCCGCAGGTTGATCTCCACTGCGTCGTCATCACGTCCTAGCAGTGAGCCCTCACGGCTAGTTTCAACGCCAGCTTTATCTCTGTGCAAAACGCTCACCGGGAAGCCACGAAAACTGCGGAAATCTCGATCATCAAGAAGCACATTCCCCACTCCGGGGCTTGTAACTTCAAGAACATAGGCCTCGCTAAGTAGGGGTTCCGCTTCAAGTGCATCACTAAATGCACAACTAAACGAAGCACAATCTTCAAGGCTTATATCGGTGCCATTGGTTCTGCCAAGAGCGATCACCAAAGCTTGGGGATTGCGGTGGCTATGCAATGCAACGCTGTTAATTTCAAACCCCATTGGATTTGCAATTAAAGTTGCCAGGTTTTCCAGTGGTGGTAGTGATGAATGAGCCAAGGGCAAGTAACTCGTAGGGCCTCCCGGCCCGCAATCGCAGGATAATTACGATTGCCCAAAAGCTTCAGCCTTAAGGCTGCTGCTGCTGGTTACCCGCCGGGCACTTGTGAATCTTAAGACTCCGCCGGCTTTGGGGGCAACTCAATAGAAGGTGCTTCGCCATAAAAATCAGTTGGTTGGGGCTCACTGCGAAGAGCTGCATTTGAATTGATGCAACCACCGCGCTCTTGCGCGTATTGGCATACGCGCGCCCACAGCTTGGCGCGGCTGCCCAAAGCACCAGCACTGAACCGCACTTCGTTAGCGCTGCCCGAAGCGGGATTGATGGTTGCCTCACATAGAGGGCAGACTTGTACTGAATTATCCAAATTGTTAGTTGGCAGTCGATTCAGTTTAGTTATGGCCGTTTCAATTCTCCAACTAAGTGATCCACATCTGCTGGCAAACCCCCTTGGTTGGTATCGGGGCGTGCAGCCATTTGTTGCTTTAAAAAACGGCCTGGAAAGGGCTCTCTTACAAATTGGACGCCCACCAAACTTGCTGTTGCTAACGGGCGATCTATGTCAAGACGAATCCTGGGCCGGTTACGCGCTTTTACGCAATTTATTGGTTCCTCTTGGCATTCCAATCGCTTTACTTGCAGGTAACCACGACCATCCCCAGCTGCTGAGAGCCTGTCTTGGCCGAGTAGCCCATGTGGCGCCAGCTCTAATTCCTATTGGCGGTTGGCAGTTGTTACTTCTTGATAGCCATTGGCCTGGGGAGGTGGATGGCTGGATCTCAAAAGCTCAGCTTCATTGGGCAAAAAAAGTCTTAAATAATCAATACGATGATTTGCTCGTGGCGGTGCATCATCCCCCTGAAGCGCAACGGGAGGGATCTTTATTTCTAGATCGGCTTGTAACTTTTGCTAAACCTAAAATTGTGTTGATGGGGCACATACATCAACATCGGCGTGATACCCACGCAAAAACTACTTTGCTGGGCTGCCCTTCAAGTTTTTTACAGTTCAAGCCCACCCAGATTTGCCCTTTGGGGTTACCGCATCAATGTGGAGCTCGTTTTGTGGAGCTCGAAGCCGATGGCACCTGGCAGGAAACATTGTTGCGCTGGCCTAACTAGGCTCATATGGTTCTGATCTGAAAACGATTGCTGCGGGCTTGCATAACAGTTTTATTTGGGCTGATCCTCGCTTTTTCAAAGCCGCTAGCAGCCAATGCCGAGCATGGTTTTGTAGCCAAAGCGGTTGCTAGAACTGCTCCAGCGGTGGTTCGCATAGATACTGAAAGGGAGGTGCGCAATAGCGGTTTTGAGCCTGGTCTTGAAGATCCTTTACTGCGCGAATTATTTGGCGATCTTCCTAACAGCCACCGTGAAAATGGCCAAGGTTCTGGTGTGGTGATCAATATTAATGGCTTGGTTTTAACCAATAATCACGTGGTAGACGGTGCTGATCGGGTTCAAGTAACCCTGGCTGATGGCCGCCAACTTGATGGCGATGTGGTGGGTACAGATCCAATTACAGACCTGGCAGTTGTGAGGCTTCCAGGGGGCACCAAAGATTTGCAGGCGGCCCCTCTTGGTGATTCCAACGCACTGGAGCCAGGCGATTGGGCTATCGCCCTTGGCAATCCTTACGGCCTTGATAGCACCGTTACTCTTGGCATTGTGAGCAGCTTGCATCGCAATATTTCCAGCCTTGGTTTTACTGATAAGAGATTGGAATTAATCCAAACTGACGCTGCAATTAATCCTGGTAACTCAGGTGGTCCGTTACTAAACGAAGAAGGCGAAGTAATTGGTTTAAATACCCTTGTGCGAGCTGGCCCTGGGGCTGGCTTGGGTTTTGCAATTCCAATCAATTTGGCCCGGGGGGTAGCCCAAAGCTTGGCTGCCGGCACACCAGTGGTGCATCCCTATCTGGGTCTCCAACTGGTTCCCCTCACCGCCCGTAGAGCTAAGGATCACAATGCTGATCCCAATGCTTTGCTGCAGTTGCCCGAACGAGATGGGGCCCTAGTGCAACAGGTTTTGCCCCAAAGCCCAGCAGCAAAAGCGGGATTGCATCGAGGTGATTTAGTAATTTCTGCCGGCCGTAAACCTGTGCACGCCCCCGCTGATTTGCTAGCGGTGGTTGAAGGTTCAACAGTAGGTGAATCGTTGGATTTGGAGGTGTTGCGCGGCAGCGAAAACCTTAAATTAGCGATTCGTCCCGCCCCGTTACCTGAATCGGCTTCCCAGGGATAGTTAGGGGGATTTGTGTTCCATTGCTAGGTTCGCGAAACACAGCAACCTCGTGATGCCAAATCTTCAAGATCAGATGAAGCAAGCCGTAGCACTGGCAGCCGTTGATCAAGTTGTTAGTGGCATGGTCTTGGGGTTGGGTTCTGGTTCTACAGCAGCTTTGATGATCAAGGAGGTGGGAGCACGCTTGAAAGATGGTCGCTTAAAAGATTTAGTTGGTGTTACCACATCATTTCAAGGGGAGGTGCTCGCAGCTGAACTTGGAATTCCTCTGCAAGCTCTGAATGCTGTTAACCGTATTGATTTGGCAATTGATGGGGCTGATGAAGTAGATCCTGCTTTTCAGTTGATTAAAGGTGGTGGTGCTTGTCATGTACAGGAAAAACTTGTGGCAGTGAGGGCAAAACGATTTGTGGTGGTGGTTGATTCCAGCAAACTTGTAGATACTCTCAATCTTGAGTTTCCTCTCCCGGTAGAGGTGCTACCAGGTGCTTGGCGGCAGGTTCAAAGCCAATTGGAATCTTTAGGCGGCATGGCTCAGCTGCGAATGGCGGTAAAAAAGGCTGGCCCAGTTGTTACAGATCAGGGGAACTTAGTCCTTGATGTGAAATTTATTGGCGGTATCAAAGATTCTGCCGCCTTGGAGTCAACAATTAACAACTTGCCTGGAGTATTAGAAAATGGTTTATTTATTAACTTAACTCATCAGGTTTTGGTAGGTGAAATAATTAATGGTGAACCAAAAGTTCGTGATCTTGTGAAGCGATGATTCAAGTTTTATGTTCAATTCTTAGTCGTACAGATTCACGATGGCTATGTAAACCTTCGCTGGCCGCAAGGGCCATGATTGCAGTACCTGTTGCTTGCAAAGCTTGGTGATTAAATTCAATCAAGCTTGTGTGACGCATAAAGGTTTCAACGCTGAGGGCTCCACTAAAGCGCGCCGTGCCAGAGGTGGGGAGGGTGTGATTTGGGCCAGCGAGATAATCACCAGCGGCTTCTGGGGTGTAACTACCAAGGAAGATCGCTCCGGCCTGTTGAATCCTTTCCGCCAAGGTATCTGGATCGCAAACTTGTAGTTCTAAATGTTCAGGGGCGAAGCTATCTGAAAGTTTTGCTGCCTCTTCAATGCTTTGGCAGAGCACCACCAAGCCCCAATCACGAATTGAAGCACTGGTGAGTTCTCGCCTGGGGTGATCTTGCAGTTGTTTTTCCACTTCAACAGGTACAGCGCGGGCAATACGCTCGCTTGTGGTGAGCAGGATTGCGGCGGCTAGGGGGTCGTGTTCCGCTTGAGCCAGAAGATCTGCTGCTACCAAAATGGGATCAGCGCTGTCGTCGGCGATGATCAAAACCTCGCTGGGTCCGGCAAGAGAATCAATGCCAACCCTGCCAAATAGTGCTTTTTTGGCGAGGGTTACGTAGAGATTGCCAGGGCCACTGATCACATCAACCCGAGGAATACTTTCGGTGCCCCAAGCCAACGCTGCAATTGCCTGAGCTCCACCAACGCGATAAATCTCATCAATGCCGGCTAGGTGAGCCGCGGCTAGTACTGTTGAATTAATTTGGCCATCAGGGCCTGGTGGGGTAACCATCACGCGATGTTTAACCCCGGCCACTTCGGCTGGAATTGCATTCATTAATACGGTGCTGGGATATGAAGCTCTGCCGCCGGGCACATACAAACCAGCCCGCTCCACCGCCCGCCATCGCCGCTTAAGTTTTTCGCCATGGGGCCCTTCAAGCATTATGTCGGCAGGTAATTGCTTGGCGTGAAACGTTTTTATTCTTGTTTTTGCGAGCTGTAAAGCCTCCTGTAGTGGTTCAGCTGTGAGTTGCCAAGCGCGCTGTATTTCTTCGGGGGGAACTCTTAGCTCCTCAAGCTTTGCGCCATCAAATTTTTCGGTGTAGTGCTTTAGGGCTTGATCACCTCCTAAGCGCACCTGTTCAATAATCGTGTCAACGGTGTGGCGTGCTTCTTGCGATTTCGGGTTGTTGGTGCGGTTGCCGATCGCGGCCAGCATCGTTGCGGCTTCCTTTGGATCGCTCAGCAACTTCAGCAACATGGCTGGATTTTTTACGCACTTTTGCCTAAAGCTACCGCTGTTTGGGTTTCGCAATGATGGGGGGCAGCAAGGAGCTAGGATTTTGGTTTGATGTTCTGCTCAGTAACACCAAGTGGCCAATAACAAATCTGCTGAAAAGCGTATTCAGATTGCAGAGCGCAATAGGGTGCAAAATCGCACCTACAAGTCTGCTTTACGCACTCTGATGAAGCGTTGCTTTACTGCCTGTGAGGCCTATGGCAGCAAGCCGGGAGCTGAATCTAATGTGATAGTCCAGGATTCATTGAGTGCTGCATTCAGCAAAATTGATAAAGCAGTGAAAGTTGGGGTGCTGCATCGCAATACAGGAGCTAACCAGAAATCACGTCTTAGTGCGGCAGTTAAAAAGGCAACTACAGAACTTGCTCCAACAGCCTAGGTTTAATTTCCTAAGTGGATGGGCGAAGTTTTGCTGCCGTTAATAGATAGCCATTGCCACATTGTTTTTCGTGAGTTCGACGACGACCTAGAACTGGTTGCCGAGCGTTGGCGAAATGCAGGTGTGCAGGCTTTATTGCATGCATGCGTTGAACCCGCTGAAATTCCAGGAATAAAAGCCCTCGCCGATCAATTTCCTGAGCTGCGCTATTCAGTGGGCGTACACCCTCTCAACCCTCAGCATTGGCGGCCAAATAGTATTGATGTTCTTAGGGAAGCAGCTACAACAGATAAACGCGTTGTTGCTATTGGGGAATTAGGCCTTGATCTTTTTCGAGCCACAAATTTGCTGGAGCAGCTGGAGATTCTTACAGCACAGTTGAACTTGGCTGAGGAATTGAAACTGCCGGTAATCATCCATTGCCGAGATGCAGCGGCTGCAATGCTTGAGCTTCTGCAGCATCGCCGCATTCAAGGCCATCAATTAACCGGGGTAATGCATTGTTGGGGCGGCACTCCAGCTGAGATGGAAGCTTTCCTGGAATTCGGCCTTCACATCAGCTTTAGTGGCACGGTTACTTTCCCAAAAGCCCACGAAACTCATCAATGCGCCCGCCAAGTGCCGGCCAACCGTTATTTAGTGGAAACAGATTGCCCCTTCTTGGCGCCAGTGCCGCGCAGAGGGAAGCGCAATGAGCCAGCGATGGTGCGCCATGTGGCGGAAAGAGTGGCGGAGCTGAGGGGGGAAACCCTTGAACAGGTTTGTATTCAAACAAGCGCAAATGCAGCTCTGCTTTTTTCTTTGCCTTATCAGGCTTTTGTTTAGGTTTCGCTTTCCCGACATGTTCCTTGACAGAATCCGCCCTCTTCTGGGTATGATTAGCTATTGGCCCAGAAGTGGGCTGAACTGCCCTCTCACTCCGCGGGCTTTGTTGCCGAAGGTTCCCCTGGTCTCCATCCATTGAGCAATTGTTGAACATGGCCGCCCCTTGTTTCTGCGAGGGGCGGCTGTTGTCTTGGCAATGCGCAATTTTTGGATCTCTTTGGCGCCGAGGTAACCGCTAATTAACCCTCCTTCTGACCTGCAGGTTTACGCATGAGCAGCGCGATTCAAGTCGCCAAGACTGCCACTTACCTTCCTGATTTAGTGGAGGTACAGCGTGGGAGTTTTAAATGGTTCTTAGAAAAAGGCTTGATTGAAGAGCTTGATAGCTTTTCGCCTATCACCGATTACACCGGCAAACTGGAGCTTCATTTTGTTGGTACTGAGTACCGGCTAAAACGCCCACGCCATGATGTGGAAGAGGCAAAACGCAGAGATGCAACTTTCGCCTCCCAAATGTATGTTACTTGTCGATTAGTTAATAAAGAAACTGGTGAAATCAAAGAGCAGGAAGTGTTTATAGGCGAATTACCTTTGATGACAGAGCGTGGCACTTTCATCATAAATGGTGCTGAGCGTGTAATTGTTAATCAAATTGTTCGCAGCCCAGGTGTTTACTTCAAAGACGATCAAGATAAAAACGGACGTAAAACCTATAATGCCAGCCTTATCCCTAATCGAGGCGCTTGGCTTAAATTCGAAACAGATAAGAATGATTTGTTACATGTTCGTGTAGACAAAACACGTAAAATTAATGCCCATGTTTTGATGCGGGCAATAGGCTTATCTGATAATGATGTTTTAGATAAATTACGTCATCCTGAATATTATCGCAAATCTATTGAAGCTGCCAATGAAGAGGGTATTTCTTCTGAAGATCAAGCACTACTTGAGCTCTACAAAAAACTGCGCCCAGGTGAGCCTCCGTCTGTAAGTGGTGGTCAGCAGCTTTTGCACAGTCGCTTTTTTGATGCCAAGCGCTACGATCTTGGCAAAGTTGGTCGTTATAAAATCAACAAGAAACTCCGTCTTGCTATTCCAGATGCGGTGAGAACACTCACCCCTGAGGATGTACTTTCAACTATTGATTACTTAATCAATCTTGAACTTGATGTGGGTGGTGCCAGCCTTGATGATATCGACCATTTGGGTAATCGCCGCGTTCGCTCTGTTGGCGAATTACTACAAAACCAAGTTCGGGTTGGTTTAAACCGCCTTGAACGCATCATTAAAGAAAGGATGACCGTCGGTGAGACAGATTCCCTCACCCCGGCTCAATTGGTTAATCCAAAACCACTAGTAGCAGCAATAAAAGAATTCTTTGGCTCCAGCCAGTTAAGCCAATTTATGGATCAAACTAATCCATTGGCTGAACTTACTCACAAAAGACGTATTAGCGCCCTTGGCCCAGGGGGTCTTACCAGAGAACGCGCTGGCTTCGCTGTGAGAGATATTCATCCATCTCACTACGGTCGAATTTGTCCAATCGAAACACCTGAAGGACCTAATGCTGGTTTAATCGGTTCTCTAGCAACTCACGCCAGAGTTAACGAATATGGTTTTATTGAAACTCCTTTTTGGCGCGTTGAAAACGGTCATGTAATCAAATCCGGCGATCCTATCTATATCGCCGCTGATCTAGAAGATGAATGCCGTGTTGCCCCAGGTGATGTGGCAACAAATTCAGACGGTCTTATTACAGCCGAATTAGTACCGGTTCGTTATCGCCAAGATTTTGAAACAGTTCCACCAAATCAAGTTGATTATGTGCAATTGTCGCCAGTTCAGGTAATTTCAGTTGCAACATCGTTGATCCCATTCCTTGAACACGATGATGCAAACCGAGCGCTTATGGGCTCAAACATGCAACGTCAAGCTGTACCACTACTCAGGCCAGAAAGACCCCTTGTGGGAACCGGCCTTGAAACTCAAGTGGCTAGAGATTCAGGCATGGTTCCTATCACTAACGTGAACGGAGAGGTTGTTTTTGTAGATTCAACTCAGATTATTGTTCGCGATGATGAAGGTAATGATCATTATCATATTCTTCAAAAATATCAGCGCTCTAATCAAGATACCTGCCTTAATCAACGACCTATAGTTGGTCAAGGTGATAGTGTGATAGCAGGCCAAGTATTAGCTAACGGTTCCGCCTGTGAGGGCGGTGAAATTGCTTTAGGTCAGAATGTATTAGTGGCTTACATGCCATGGGAAGGTTACAACTATGAGGATGCAATTCTTGTTAGCCAGCGTTTGGTTCGCGAGGATTTATATACATCCGTTCATATTGAAAAGTACGAAATTGAAGCTCGTCAAACAAAGCTGGGTCCTGAAGAGATAACTAGAGAGATTCCCAACGTTGCAGAAGACAGCCTTGGTAGTCTTGATGAAATGGGCATCATACGAATTGGAGCATTCGTAGAGAGTGGTGATATTCTCGTTGGAAAGGTAACTCCCAAAGGAGAATCTGATCAACCCCCTGAAGAAAAGCTCTTAAGGGCAATTTTTGGAGAAAAAGCTAGGGATGTTAGAGATAATTCTCTACGAGTTCCTAATACCGAACGTGGAAGAGTAGTTGATGTACGTATATATACTCGCGAACAAGGTGATGAACTTCCCCCTGGCGCAAATATGGTGGTAAGAGTTTATGTGGCGCAACGTCGTAAGATTCAAGTTGGTGATAAGATGGCTGGCCGCCACGGCAATAAAGGAATTATCAGTCGTATTCTTCCCCTGGAAGATATGCCTTATTTACCAGATGGAACGCCCATAGATATAGTATTAAACCCCCTTGGTGTTCCCAGCCGGATGAACGTGGGCCAAGTATTTGAGTGTTTGATGGGTTGGGCTGCAGATAACCTCCACTCTCGATTTAAAATAGTGCCATTTGATGAAATGCATGGGGCTGAAAAATCGAGAGAAACTGTACAGATGTATCTTGAAGAAGCTAGAAAACAACCTGGCAAAGAATGGGTATACAACCCAGATAATCCAGGTAAAATTCAGTTAGTTGATGGCCGTAGTGGCGAACCTTTTGATCAACCGGTAACAGTTGGCAGAGCCTATATTCTTAAGCTCGTTCACTTAGTAGATGATAAAATTCACGCTCGTTCCACCGGTCCATATTCTCTTGTTACCCAGCAACCATTGGGGGGCAAGGCCCAGCAGGGTGGCCAGCGCCTTGGGGAGATGGAGGTTTGGGCCCTTGAGGCCTATGGCGCCGCGTACACCCTCCAGGAACTGCTTACGGTTAAATCAGACGATATGCAGGGTCGTAACGAGGCTCTTAATGCAATCGTTAAAGGCAAGCCAATACCTCGCCCCGGTACGCCTGAATCCTTCAAGGTGTTGATGCGTGAACTGCAATCTCTTGGCCTTGATATAGCTGTATACACAGATGAAGGTGCTGAAGTTGATTTAATGCAAGACGTCAACCCGCGTCGCAGTACCCCCAGTAGGCCCACCTATGAGTCCCTTGGTGTAGCTGATTACGACGAAGATTAATACTTAAGCGTCCTGATCAAAGTTGTCCTGAAGCCCCCTTTTGCCCACCGGCCATGACCAACAGCAACACCCGTACCGAAAGCCACTTCGACTACGTCAAAATCACGCTCGCTTCCCCTGAGCGCATTATGGATTGGGGGCAGCGCACCCTGCCCAACGGCCAAGTGGTGGGCGAAGTAACCAAGCCTGAAACCATTAATTACCGCACCCTTAAGCCTGAAATGGATGGCTTATTTTGTGAAAAAATATTTGGACCATCCAAGGATTGGGAATGCCATTGCGGCAAATACAAAAGGGTTAGACATCGCGGCATCGTTTGTGAACGTTGCGGCGTGGAAGTTACTGAAAGTAGAGTGCGCCGCCATCGCATGGGCTTTATTAAGCTTGCGGCACCTGTATCCCATGTTTGGTATCTGAAAGGTATACCAAGTTATGTGGCGATCCTTTTAGATATGCCCTTAAGAGATGTGGAGCAGATTGTATATTTCAATTGTTATGTGGTTCTTGAGCCCGGTGATCACAAAACTTTGAAATATAAGCAGCTGCTCACTGAAGATGAGTGGCTGGAAATCGAGGATGAAATTTTTGCTGAAGATTCTGAGATTGAAAATGAGCCAGAGGTTGGCATTGGTGCTGAAGCATTAAAGCGTTTGTTGGAAGATTTAGAACTGGTAAAAATAGCCGAGGAATTACGCGAAGATATAAACGGTAGCAAAGGGCAAAAACGCGCCAAGCTCATCAAACGCTTGAGAGTAATTGATAATTTTATAGCTACTGGCGCTCGGCCTGAATGGATGGTTCTCGATGCTATCCCAGTTATACCGCCAGATTTGCGGCCCATGGTTCAGTTGGATGGTGGGCGTTTTGCTACTTCTGATCTAAATGATCTTTATCGCAGAGTAATTAATAGAAACAATAGACTTGCGCGGCTTCAGGAAATACTTGCTCCTGAAATTATTGTTCGGAATGAAAAAAGGATGCTGCAGGAAGCAGTAGATGCCTTAATTGATAACGGACGCCGTGGCCGAACTGTCGTTGGAGCTAATAACAGACCGCTTAAATCCCTTAGCGATATTATTGAAGGTAAACAGGGGCGATTCCGTCAAAACTTGCTTGGTAAGCGTGTTGATTATTCTGGTCGTTCCGTAATTGTAGTTGGTCCGAAACTTAAAATGCATCAGTGCGGCCTTCCTAAGGAAATGGCCATCGAACTTTTCCAGCCGTTTGTTATTCATCGCTTAATTCGTCAGAACATTGTTAATAACATTAAGGCCGCAAAGAAAATGATTCAGCGGGCTGATGATGAGGTGATGCAGGTGTTGCAAGAAGTTATTGATGGACATCCCATAATGTTGAATCGTGCTCCAACTTTGCACCGCCTTGGAATTCAAGCTTTTGAACCTAAATTAGTGGATGGCCGTGCAATTCAATTGCATCCTCTTGTCTGTCCAGCCTTTAACGCCGATTTTGACGGTGATCAAATGGCTGTGCATGTTCCTCTTTCTCTTGAGGCTCAAACCGAAGCTCGTATGTTGATGCTTGCCAGCAACAATATTCTCTCTCCTGCAACTGGGGAGCCGATAATCACACCTTCTCAAGATATGGTGCTTGGTTCTTATTACCTAACCGCTGTCCGTAAAGAGAATGCCATACCGGAATTTGGTGATCGGGCATGGAGCTTTGCAAGCCTCAGTGATGTGTGCAACGCATACGCTGAAAAGCGTATCAAGCTACATGATTGGTTGTGGGTTCGCTTTAGTGGTGAAGTTGAGGACGATGATGAAGCAACAGAACCACTAAAAAGTGAAACCCTCAGTGATGGCACCAGGGTGGAGCAGTGGAAATATCGCCGTGATCGTCTCGATGAAGACGGTGCCTTGATCAGTCGCTATCTACTAACCACCACTGGACGAGTTGTTATGAACCGCACGATTATTGATGCGGTGGTTACTAGGTAATTCGCCCTGCTTTTGTTTATCAGCTAAATCTCTCTTAACTATCCCCTTCCGTTTTAGGTCATGACCAGCACCTCCAAGCCCGCCGCCCGCAAATCTTCCAGCAAGTCGAAGGCAGCCAAGGCCGCAGAAGCCGCTGCGCTGGCAGCTGCAGAAGCAGCGGCAAAACGTGAGCCCTCGCGGATGGCTCCACCTTTCCGTAATCGAATTATTGATAAAAAAGGTTTGCGAGGTTTGGTTGCTTGGGCTTATAAACACCATGGCACAGCTACCACTGCTGCGATGGCCGACGATCTGAAGGATCTTGGTTTTCGTTATGCTACCCAGGCGGCAGTATCTATTTCTGTAGATGATTTAAAGGTGCCAGAGGATAAACCTCAATTGCTTGAAGATGCAGAGAAGCAGATAACCCAAACTGAAGAGCGTTATCGCCTTGGTGAAATTACGGAGGTGGAACGTCATACCAAGGTTATTGATACCTGGACTGAAACTAACGAACGTTTAGTAAATTCTGTTAAGCGTAATTTTGATGATAACTATCCTCTTAATTCCGTCTGGATGATGGCCAACTCTGGCGCTCGTGGCAATATGTCTCAGGTGCGTCAGTTGGTGGGAATGCGTGGTTTGATGGCAAACCCTCAAGGGGAGATCATCGATTTACCGATTCGTACTAATTTCCGGGAAGGTTTAACAGTTACTGAATATGTAATCTCTTCCTATGGTGCACGGAAGGGTTTAGTTGATACAGCGCTACGCACTGCGGACTCTGGTTATCTAACTCGCCGCTTGGTAGATGTTGCTCAAGATGTAATTGTAAGGGAGGATGATTGCGGTACAATGCGTAGCATTATTGTTGCCGCTGAAGATAACGGTCGATACCGTAATCGCTTGGTTGGAAGGCTTATCGCTGAGCCTGTTTTAGCTGCTGATGGCACCATCATTGCTGAACGAGATACTGAAGTTGATCCTCTACTAAGTAAGGCGATTGAAAAGGCAGGAGTTTTAGAGGTTCGAGTTCGTTCCCCCCTCACCTGCGAAGCGGCCCGTTCTGTATGTAGGAAGTGTTATGGCTGGGCTTTGGCATACAACGAATTAGTCGATTTAGGAGAGGCTGTTGGTATTATCGCCGCCCAATCAATCGGTGAACCTGGAACTCAGCTCACCATGCGTACCTTCCACACCGGTGGAGTTTCCACTGCAGAAACTGGGGTTGTTCGATCTTTGGTAGATGGCATTGTTCAATTTGATTCCAAGGCAAGGGTTCGTCCACACCGCACTCCCCATGGTGTTGAAGCCCAAATCGCTGAAGTTGATTTTAGTCTTACACTAAAACCAAACACTAAAGGTAAAAATCAGAAGCTAGATATTACAACCGGATCCATTCTGTTCGTTGCCGATGGCGCGAGTGTTCCTAATGATATGATTTTAGCCCAGATATCTACCGGTGCTGCAGTTAAAAAGAGCATTGAGAAAGCTAGCAAGGATGTAATTTGTGATTTAGCTGGCCAGGTGCGTTACGAAGATGTTATTCAACCTAAGGAAGTTCCAGATCGTCAAGGTAACATTACTCTCAAGGCGCAACGTTTGGGCCGGCTTTGGGTTTTCGGTGGAGATGTATATAATCTTCCTCCAAATGCATATCCTGTTGTTAAGGCTGCCAGTGATGTTCACAACGGTGATGTACTTGCCGAAAGTCGTCAAATTAGTGAGTATGGCGGAAGTGTAAGGCTTCGGGAATCTCAAGGTGACTCAAGAGAGGTGGAAATCGTTACATCTAGTATGCTGCTTAAAGACTGTAAGCTAATTGCCACCACTACCCATAGCGGCCAGATTTGGCATCTTGAAGGCAAGGATAATATCCGTTATCGGCTCAATACCGAGCCAGGTACAAAGATTGCAAATGGTGAGGTAATCGCCGAACTTACAGATGATCGCTTTCGCACTCAAACCGGCGGTTTAATTAAATTTGCCCCTGGTCTTGGTATCAAAAAAGCGCGCAGTGCAAAGCATGGTTATGAGGTTTCAAAAGGCGGAATTTTACTTTGGATTCCACAGGAAACCCATGAGATAAATAAAGACATTTCACTGTTAATGATTGAGGATGGTCAGTGGATTGAGGCTGGAACTGAGGTTGTTAAAGATATATTTAGTCAAACCGCAGGTATCGTAACTGTTACGCAGAAAAATGACATCTTGCGTGAAATAATTGTGCGCTCAGGTACTTTGCATTTAGTAGCTGATAGCAAGGTGTTGAGCCGTTTTGCTGAAGAGGGCAAAATGGTTAACCCCGGTGAGGAAATAGCTCCTGGTTTAGTGGCAGAAGCGATGTTATTTGTTGAATCTGTAGATACCCCAGAAGGTGGTGCATTGCTATTGCGTCCGGTGGAGGAATATGCAATTCCGGATGAAGCTCATCGGCCAGAACTTGGTAACGTAAAACAAGCAAACGGACCATCGTTGGGTCTTAAGGCTGTTCAGCGTCTCACCTTTAAAGATGCTGAGCTTGTTAAATCTGTTGATGGAGTTGAGTTGTTGCGCACTCAGCTTATTCTTGAAACATATGACACTACTCCCCAGATGACTGTGGACGTGGAAATGGTTCCAGATAAGCGCGCAAAAACTATTGATCGCTTGCAACTCGTAATTCTTGAATCACATTTAGTTCGTCGCGATACTCTCTCTGATGCTAGCCATGGTTCCACCCACACTCAGGTGAAAGTGGCGGATGGTGATTCAATTAAGCGTGGTGATATTGTAGCAACAGTTCAAATTCTTTGTAAGGATGACGGTGTTGTTCAACTTCCAGATAGTGCTGAGGGGGAACCGATAAGGCGCTTGATTGTTGAAAGGCCTGACGACTTACTGGAAGTAAAACTTCTACAAGGGAAGCCCACCGCGGTTATCGGCCAGCGCATTGTTGAAGGTGAACCTCTTTCAGATGATTTAGTTGCACCCTGCAGCGGTCAGGTTGAATTGGTTTCAGCCACATCTGTAAGTTTGCGAGTAGGTAGGCCCTATATGGTTTCACCAGATTCAATCTTGCATGTGCGCGATGGTGATCTCGTTTTGCGAGGTGACACCTTGGCACAGCTGGTTTTTGAACGCGCAAAAACTGGCGATATTGTTCAGGGTTTGCCTCGGATTGAGGAATTGCTCGAGGCTCGCCGGCCCCGTGAATCGGCGGTGTTATGTAAGAAAGCTGGCAGTGTAAAAATCGAACAAAAGGAAGATGAAGATTCACCTACAGTTTCGGTTGTTGAAGGTGAGGAGTTAAGTACTGAATATCCAATCCTGCTCGGACGCACCGTGATGGTGAGCGATGAGCAGCTTGTGGAATCTGGTGATTTGCTCACTGATGGGCCCATTAATCCCCATGAATTGCTGGAGGTTCTATTTGAGGATTTGCGTTCTCGCAATGCCTCGATGGATGCTGCAAATCAGGCCATATCTCGTTTGCAAACCGCTTTGGTTCAAGAGGTACAAAATGTGTATAAATCTCAAGGGGTAACAATCGACGACAAACATATTGAGGTGATTGTTCGCCAGATGACTAATAAAGTTCGAGTTGAGGATGCAGGTGATACAACTCTTCTGCCCGGTGAGCTGATTGAGTTGCGTCAAGTTGATCAAGTGAATCAAGCAATCGCCATCACAGGCGGTGCGCCCGCTGAATTTACACCTGTCTTACTTGGCATCACAAAGGCTTCTCTGAATACCGATAGCTTTATATCGGCTGCGTCCTTCCAAGAAACCACTCGGGTTCTTACGGAAGCTGCAATTGAAGGTAAGAGTGATTGGCTACGTGGCTTGAAAGAGAACGTGATCATTGGCCGTTTAATTCCTGCAGGTACTGGTTTCAGCGGGTTTGAGGAGGAGCTAAAAGCAGAAGCTGGTCCTCATCCAGACATCCTCGATGAGGAGAATGCAAGCTACAGAAGGGCTAGTGCTCTTAGGCCCGATTACACAGTTGAAATGCCCTTGCCTCAACCAAGTGCAGCTGTTTTAGATGATCCTTCAGATGATGAAATGCAAGCCACTCGCAGCCGCCATGGCATTTCGGAAGGTAGCAATTTTGCTGCTTTTGCCCGTCCGGCAGGTGAAGAATTAAGTGCTGAAGAGCTATTGCCAGATCCTGAAGCCCTAGAAGGTTTATTGGAAGAGGGCTTACTAAGCGAGGAGAGCTGAAAAATGATTTCTACGCCTCAACCATTGCAACCTACCTTGATACCAAAACGGCAGTTACCTCGATTTGGTTTCCATACCCACTGTGAGCTATTAAATGGTCGTGCTGCAATGCTCGGCTTCATTTCTTTGCTAGCTGTTGAAATTTGGATTAAGCACGGCTTACTTGTTTGGCCCTAAATCCGCCACTGCTTGGGATGGGTCGAGCTGCCCTTGAGGCATGGGTGCAGGAGCGGGGGCAGGCCGCTTTTAGGGGAAGGCAACTACATGATTGGCTTTATTCCAAGGGTGTGCGTGAACTCGATCAAGTTTCGGTGTTGCCAAAATTATTTCGGCAACAACTATTAGAACAACCTCCTACAGATGCCTTTGACTGGATCGGTCGCTCCCGAGAATTAGAACGCAATGTTGCACTTGATGGCACCACTAAATTGCTACTTGCTACCCACGATGGCCTCAGTATTGAAACAGTAGGTATTCCTAATCCCGATCGACTCACGGTATGTGTAAGCACGCAGGTGGGTTGCGCTATGGCATGTCGTTTTTGCGCTACCGGCAAGGGTGGTTTTCAGCGTTCACTTGCTGTTCACGAAATTGTTGATCAAGTTTTAAGTGTGAGGGAGGTGATGCAGCAACGTCCGAGCCACGTCGTTTTTATGGGGATGGGTGAACCATTATTAAATATCGACGCAGTTCTAGCCTCAATCGATTGCTTATGTACAGATTTAGGGATGGCTCAACGTCAAATCACTATTAGTACTGTTGGTGTTCCCAATACATTGCCAAAATTAGCTGCTCTTGCTCAAGAGCGTTTAGGGCGGGCTCAATACACTCTTGCAGTGAGTTTGCATGCGCCAAATCAACAGTTGCGGGAGGAATTAATTCCCACCGCCCATGCTTACCCTTTGGAGAAACTGCTTTCTGATTGCCGTGATTATGTTGTTGCAACAGGCCGTAGATTAAGTTTCGAATATATTTTGTTAGGTGGTCTTAACGATCATCCAGCGCAAGCTCTAGACCTTGCTGATCTTGTTAGCGGCTTTCAGAGCCATGTAAATTTAATTGCTTATAATCCGATCGAGGAAGAAACATTTAAACGCCCGAGTTATGCTGCTGTGGAGGCGTTTAGGCGCAATTTGCAAAGTCGTGGAATTGCCGTAAGTGTGCGCGCTAGCCGCGGCCTTGATGCAGATGCAGCCTGCGGACAATTACGGCGTCGTTTCAATAATTTGGTTTCAACTTAGATCTGATCTTTTGCTGGATCAAAAGCTCCCCTAGCTTCCCGTTCCTGCCATGGCGCCACATAGGCAAGCAATATGAAGGCTGGTATTGCTGCCGCTGCACTAAATAGAAAAAAAGTAGACCATCCCAACCGTTCTGCCAACAGACCTGCAGGTGCAGATAACAATGAACGACTCAAGGCGTAAACACCGGAAAGCAAAGCGTATTGAGTAGCTGAATAGCGGGGGTTGCAGAGGCTCATTAGTAGTGCCACGAATGCCGCTCCCACCATGCCGCCACCAATATTTTCTAATGCCGCCGCAAGCATTAAGGCAAAAGTGCCCCCCTGAAATTGTGCCAAGGCCCAGTAGCTCAAATTGCCAACTGCCCCAAAGGCACTAAAAATCCAAAGAGAGCGATTCATGCCGAGATAACTAAACAAAATGCCACCAACTATCGTGCCTAAAATTGTGGCGCCAATACCCCAGGCCCCTTGAACTAAACCAATGGTTGCTTCGCTGAATCCATTACGGCTTAGAAAAGGAATAGCCATTGCATTTAATAATCCATCTGGCCAGCGATAAAGTAACACCAGTAGCAATAAAATAGGCGCCTTATTCGCTCCAGTTCGGTTTAGGAATTCTTTGGCGGGGCCAATAATTGCCTGGCGCAAACTTGTAACTGGTTTGCTTAGAGGCGGCACACTTGGGGCAGTAATAGTGATAGGAACCACTAACAACATGATTCCTGCTGCTGCAATAAATGCAGCGGGCCAGCCATAGGTGCCAGCGAGTAAGAAGCCACCAGAACTTATTGCCAAACCTGCAGCGCGATAGCCAAGTGATGCGCTAGCGGCCCCAGCGCCCCGCTCCTCTTCTGGTAGCAAATCAGTGCGATAGGCATCCACAACAATGTCTTGGCTGGCGCTGCAGATCGCCAGGCTTAGGGCCACAAGACCAATGGCGGTTAGAGCTTTTGGGTTTGTGCTCGGTTGCAACAACGCCATCGAGCCAATTACCAGCGCCAACAGCAGTTGTGTAACAAGAATCCAGCCCCTGCGGCGGTCTGGCCAGGCAATGGGCCAGCGATCCAGCAAGGGTGCCCAAAACATTTTTAAGGTGTATGGCAGTTCAGCAAGGGGGAGTAAGCCAATTAAAGGAAGAGGAATATTGCTTGCGCTGAGCCATCCTTGAAGCAATTTGCTGCCCACCATGTAAGGAGCACCGCTTGCCACCCCCTCCATTCCCACCGTAAAAATGCGCTTACTGCTGGCGCGATTATTTTTTGGATTATTCATCGGCACAGGGGCTTTGCAACAGTGAGAATAGAATGCAATTCGTAGGTGAATTCGATGGCATTTTTTAGATCTAAGCTGCTGCCGGCTTTAATCCTTTTGCTTTTTTCAGCTGCGCTTTTTGCGGTTAGCGCTCGTATCTGGCTGCCCGGTGATATGGCTGCGCCAGCGCCACTGGCCTGAGCTCAATGACTAACCACAGTGAATTGGTTATCGAGCTAGCTCTATTGGAAGAGGAGTTGGAGGCGGAGGAGGCCCTTGATCCGCTTGATTTAATTCCGACAGATAGCGATTGCCCCCAAGGGCATGAGCAGCAGCAAAAATTACTGGATCAGGCTCTTATTGATTTAGCTGGAGATCACGAAGAGCAATTGCAAGGGTTGAAATTCTTTTGTGAGCACCGCGATCCTCGGGCGCTGCCGCTACTGATGCCTTTGCTTAAAAGTAGTTGCCCAATTCTGCGCATGAGCGCTGTTTATGCCCTTGGCCGCAATCCAAATCCAGAGGCATTACCTATTTTGCTGCCTCAATTGCAGCAGGAGAGCAATGGGTTTGTGCGCAAAGCGCTCGCTTGGACCCTTGGGAACTACGCCGATCCACTGGTGGTTTCGGCACTGCTCCAGGCCTTAAGCACAGATATCGCTGCGGTGCGTCTTTGGGCCGCCAGCTCCCTCGTTGATTGCAACTTGAATAACGAAGAGCAACGAACTGAGGTGGCACGCCAGTTGCTCCTGAGCTTGCGTATTGATACCGAGCCTGCAGTGCGAAGCAACAGCGCCTGGAGTTTGGGGCGACTAATCGCAGATTCAGAATTGCAACTAGCTAGAGAGCTGCAGGAGGAAATGAAGGAGGCGCTTGTGCAGGCCTGTCTTCACGACAGTGATTCCGGGGTGAGGGACGACGCCTTAAACGCGGTTGAGCAGTTAAACGATCCAACCCTTATGGCGCGTTTGCAGAGTGGTTGGGTTTGATCTCGCGTATCTGATCGCAGCTAATAAATAAAATTGGGTAAGCTCATACAAGCGAGGAAGCGCTTATGCCACAACAAACCATACGCTTTTGCATTCGCCCTAACGGCGTTGTGGAAGAACTTGTTGAAGGCGTGCAAGGGGAGGGCTGTTTGCAGTTAACTAAGCTGATCGAAGCAAGGTTAGGCAGTATCCAGCGTTGTAATTCCACTTCCGATTATTACCTTTCTGCTTCCGCAGAACTTCACCAAAAACAAATCAGTAATGTCTCACTTCAGCACGATTAAAACTGAGCTTCGCGATCGTGCTGCATTACTGGCAGCACTGAAAGATATTGGCCAAACCCCAACTGAAGTAAATCAGCTGTTGCGTGGCTACCAAGGCCAAACGGAAGTGGCTGATCTTTGTTGCCCGCAGCCTGAAGGGGGCGACATTGGATTTCGTTGGAACAGCACTGAAAAACGCTATGAGTTGGTAACTGATCTTGATTTATGGCGCTTACCAATTCCTTTGGAACGCTTTATGGCTCAATTAACCCAGAGATATGCGCTGCATAGCATTCTTAGTAGTGCAAATGCCGAAGGCTTTGTTGTTAGTGATCAACGGGCAAGTGTTGATGGCAGCATTGAGCTGGTAGTTACCCGCTGGCAGGGTTGATTGCCAAGCTTGCCGTGAGCATCGATCCTTCTATTGCTTTTGCAACCCAACCCCTTGCCGCGCCGGGCGAGAGCAGCACAGGTAAAGAGCCCCTGCTGGGGGGTAGTTTGCGCCAGGAGGCAATTTGGGTTGATGAAGATGTTTGTATTGGTTGCCGTTATTGCGCCCATGTGGCTTGCAACACTTTTTTAGTGGAACCCCATCGAGGTAGATCGCGGGTAATCAGACAAAACGGCGACAGCCTTGAACGGGTGCAGGAAGCTATCGACACATGCCCAGTGGACTGCATCCATTGGCTGCCGTTTGAGCAATTGCCTAGCCCGTAAGCCAGCCATGATCCCCACTCGCCGTTTTGGCAGAACCGAGCTGGCAATGCCACTCTTGAGCCTTGGGGGAATGCGTTTTCAACAGAGTTGGAGTGATTTGCCCCTGGCTGAGATCAAGCTTGAAGGCCAGCAAAACCTTGAGCAAATCCTTGTAGCAGCTATGGCTGCTGGCATGCACCACATTGAAACAGCAAGGTTTTATGGCAGTTCTGAATTGCAACTTGGCCAGTTATTGGCGAAGCATCATGATCCGCAGCGAATTTTGCAAACAAAAATTGCGCCTAATTCAGATGCAAAAATATTTGAATCGCAGCTGGAACGCAGCTTCAACTTGCTGCAGGTGCAAAGGGTTGATCTACTCACCTTGCATGGCATAAATCTTGCTGAACATTTAGATCAATGCCTGCGGCCAGGTGGATGCCTCGATGTTGTACAGCGTTGGCAAAAAGACGGCTGCATTGGCCATGTTGGTTTCTCAACCCATGGGCCGCTCGAATTGATTGAAATGGCAATCGCAAGTGGCGATTTTGCCTACGTAAATATCCATTGGTACTACATTCGCCAAGATAATAGCCCCGCTTTAAATGCTGCTAGGGATCAAGATATGGGGATTTTTCTAATTAGCCCCACCGATAAAGGTGGCCACCTTCACTCTCCTTCTAAACGCTTAAAGCAACTTTGCAAACCTCTACATCCGATCGTATTTAATGATCTGTTCTGTTTGAGCGATCCTCGGGTCCACACTATTAGCGTAGGGGCTGCAAAAGTTGAGGATTTAGATTTACATTTAAAAGCCGTAAAAATGTTGCCAAATGCCAAAGAGTTGTTGCCTCCTATCTCGGCTTCGCTGCAGCAGGCCCTCGAGGATTCACTTGGTGAAGCCTGGCTAAAAAGTTGGCAGCAGGGGTTGCCTCGATGGCAAGAAACCCCAGGCAAGATCAACTTGCCAGTGCTGCTTTGGCTTAACAACTTATTGCAGGCATGGGATTTAGTGAGTTATGGCAAGGCCCGTTATGGCCTTCTAGGGCAGGGTGATCATTGGTTTCCAGGTAACAATGCTGATGTATTTGAAGCGCCGCTTGCCAGTGCGGGCTCGGTATCCGAACTGGAATTAAAGGCGGCCCTTGCTGAAAGCCCATGGCGTGATGAAATTCCGGCAATCCTGCGCAAGCTCAAGGCAAACCTTGGCGGCACGGCCCTGCAGCGTTTGGGTAATTAGAGCTAGTTGTTGCCTCCCCCTAGGGGTTGCTTTGCCGGTATTCCCACCGCCCTTGGATAAGCAGCTGGGCAAGGGCCTTTGGGGGTTAGATGGATTACGTGCCGCTGGCCCCTGCCTTCAGGGAGCTCTAAGGCTTGGGGCTCCCCGGCCCTGGCCTGCAATATTGCGCAGATTTCACAGAGTTTTTGCTGATCTACGGCATTCCACTGCCCCCGATAAAGCAGAGCTGTGGCATTTGGGGCCAGTAGAGGCACTAAGTATTCAGCTACCACCGCAGCTGGTGCTACTGCCCTTGCTACCGCCAATTGAAATTTGCCGCGGCAATTGGGATTTCGGCCGCTTTTTTCAGCTCTTTCGCAGCGCAGTAAAATTCTTTCTGCAAGCCCCAACTCCTGGGCCATTGCTCTAACCGCCTCAAGTTTTCTACCAACTGAATCCACCAGGGTTAGCTGGGCCTTAGGGAGCGCGATTGCGATTGCAAGGCCTGGAAAGCCACCACCAGTGCCCACATCCACCACTTCAAACCCTTTTGAGTTTGCAGCTGTTGCAGCGGCCCCCGATAACCAGGGCTGAAGGGGCCAAAGGCTATCGAATACTTGGCCGATCCAGTAATCGGGCCCTTCTACCAGCCGGGTGAGATTTAGTTGCTGGTTCCAATGCCGCAATAAAACCTGCAGCTGTTGCAATTGCTGCAGCTGTTGCTCGTTTGGCTGCCAACCCAGCAGCTCCCAGGGAAGATCGTTGCTCAGGGTTTGGAAAGTAAGTTTCCCTAGGATCGCAACAAGCAGAACCCAGCGGCTTGGCTTCCACCGGCCCCCATATCAATCTTTATGCCCTGCTCGGCGTAAAACGGGAGGCCAGCCAGGATGAATTGAGGGCGTCTTTTCGCAGCCTCAGCAAACGCTTTCATCCAGACACCACCGAGCTTCCGGCCGCTGAAGCTAGTGAGCGTTTTCGGGCTTTGCAAGATGCAATGGCAGTTTTGAGCGATCCAGAGCAAAGACGCAATTACGATTCAACACTCAATGATTTATTCATAGATCAAAGTAAAAATTTAAGCAAGAATTCAGGTAAAGATTCAAGTAAAGTTTCAATCCAGCAAACGATTATTCCCGAGCGCCGAGCTTTATCCGGAGGCGAGTTATTCGCCCTATTGCTGCTTGGGGGCGCTTTGGTTTTTAGTTTATTAATCGGGCTGGCATTGGCATTTCTGGGCCGTTTTTAATCTTGAGTGGCGGTCATTTCTTTTGGGTTTACATTGCGATCAAATGCTTCAGCGCTGATCGCATCAAGGGCAAGGGCGGCCTCCCGTAAAGAAAGCCCTTCAGCATGGGCATGTTGAGCAATTTTTGCTGCTTGGTCGTAGCCAATCACTGGTGCTAGGGCTGTGACAAGCATCAAGGATTGATCGCGATAATGTTCAACTTTGTTGATATTTAATTTCATCCCTTCTACAAGATGCACCCGTAGGGAATAGCAACATTGGCTCAGTAATTCACCACTACGAATTAAATTAAGCGCTATTAGAGGCTTGTACACATTCATTTGGAGGTGGCCGCCACTGCCACCGATAGCAACTGCTTGATCAAGGCCCATCACTTGAGCAGTAGCCATTGCCACAGCTTCGCATTGGCTGGGATTCACCTTGCCAGGCATGATTGAACTGCCGGGTTCATTAGCAGGCAGAAGCAGTTCAGCTAACCCGGCCCGTGGTCCGCAAGCGAGCAAGCGAATGTCGTTAACAATTTTATGAAGCGCCCCCGCCAGTAGCCGCAGGCGAGCCATCTGTTGCACCAGGGCGTCGTGGCTACCCATTAAGGCGAAACGGTTGCCATTGCAGCTCCAATTCACCCCCTCCCAGCTGCTCAGCAATTCACAGGTAGCGGCAGCGAAACCGGCCTTTGCCCCAAGGCCTGTGCCAACGGCTGTTCCCCCTAAAGGTATCTGCCGTAATTCTTCAAAACCCGCTTCGATTCGTGCGGCGGCGCTGCGCAATTGGGCCGCCCAGCCTCCCACTTCTTGGCCAAAGGTGAGGGGTACTGCATCTTGTAAATGGGTACGACCGATTTTCACCACATCAGCCCAGGCAGCAGCTTTCATTTCAAAGCTTGCGGCTAAATCGCTTAGTGCTGGCAGAAGCTGAAGCCGTTGCTGACGCTCGCTCGCTAGCTGAATGGCACTGGGAAATACATCATTGGTGCTTTGGCCTTTATTCACATGATCGTTTGGATGCACGCAATTTTTAGTGCCTAAAGGTTCACCAGCCAGTTCGCAAGCGCGATTGGCGATTACTTCATTCACGTTCATGTTGGTTTGGGTGCCGCTGCCGCTTTGCCATGTGGAAAGCGGAAATTGCAAATCCCATTTCCCGATTTCCACCTCCTGTGCTGCCTGGCTAATCCAGTTGCAGCGTGCTTGATCGATGAGGCCAAGTTTGTAATTTGTTTTAACTGCCGCCCGTTTAATTATTGCGATGGCATGGATCATGGGGGTGGGGATGGGGTCTTGCCCTAGTTGGAACATCAAGCGAGCCCGTTCTGTTTGGGCACCCCAATAGCGATCTGCGGGCACCTTCACCTCCCCAAGGCTGTCGGATTCCAGGCGCCAGGGGCCAGATAGAAATTGATCCATAAAGCAAATTGGTAGATTTCACACACTCTTAATCCTGCGGCACTATCAAGGAATATGAAAGAAGCGTTTTTGGTTCGCTCATGCTCGAGCACCTGCTGCCGCCATTAAACGATCACAACTTGCCCTGGATGGACACGATTCATCCGATCGTGGTTCATTTTGTGATCTCGATGGCATTAATTTCAGTATTTTTTGATTTTATTGGTGTTATTGCGGGAAAACGAGCCTTATTTGAGGTGAGCTGGTGGAACTTGTTATTTGCTACAACTGCAATTTTTGTTGCAATCATGTTTGGCCAAGTAGAGGCTGGTTTGGCTAATCCCTACGGCGCATCTCGCGATATTTTAAATATACATAGCACCATTGGTTGGTCTCTCGCAGGAATTTTATCTGTGTTAACGGCCTGGCGCTATGTATTGCGAGCCAAAGATCCCCTTAGTTTGCCGCTTGCATTTCTCGGCGCTGATTCTTTATTAGCGGCTTTGGTGGTGGCACAAGTTTATCTGGGTGATCAGTTAATTTGGGTTTATGGATTGCATACGGTGAAGGTGGTGGAAGCGATGCGGGCGGGGTTGGTGTGATGCAGTTTTTTAATGTGGTGCTCCAATCAGAGGCGCCCTTAAATCAAATAGCAGCTGGATTAGGAGCAAATGATCTCCCATATAGCCTGCCGATTCACCCTAACTTGGTACATCTCACGATCGGCTTATTCGTTATAGCGATTGCTTTTGATTTTGCTGGTGCTTTATACCCGTTAGAGAAGCGAATTTTCAGATTTTTAGCCTTGCCTGTTACAAGGGCCGGTTTCCATGATGTGGGTTGGTACAACCTGCTGGCCTGCTCTGTAATTAGTTTTTTTACGGTGGCAGCAGGTTTTTATGAAATGCTCACTGCGGTGCCGCTACCTGGGGTAATTAGCACCTTTGGCCTTGAGGGTTTTGTTTCAATGCTGTGGCATGGGGTGGGGGGAGTTTTATTGCTTGCTCTGATTGTTTTAATGACAATTTGGCGTGGTTACCAGCGTTTCCTATGGCGCAAAGATCTTGGCAGGCAGGTGCAATGGATTTATCTTTTTAGTGGAGTGTTAATGATGGGTTTGATGGGAATTCATGGCACCGTGGGCGCTCAACTGGCGGCTGAATTTGGCGTGCACATCACGGCAGATCAGCTCTTAGCAGCTGGCGCTAATCTCAGAGAAGCTTTGCCATGACAAGCAGCCCTCCCTCCCGGATTAATGTTTCAGCGCTGGCAATAGTTAGCGTATGGACAGGAGTATTAGTTGTATTTAGCTTTTGGATGAGCCGCCAGGCTTATCGCTGGCTACCGGTTCAGGCGTCCACTGCGGCGCCGTTGGTAGATGGCTTATTTAGTTTTGAAACGGCTCTTGCCACCTTTGTATTTTTTGGTGTGGTATCAGTAATGGGTTGGGTTGTGCTTTTTAATAGAGCTGAAAAGTATGATACCAGTGATGCTGAACCAGTTGAAGGTAATACTAAACTTGAGATTATTTGGACAGTTATACCCGCACTAATTGTGTTTGGTATAGCTTTTTATTCTGTTCGTGTTAACCAAAAGCTTGCTGTGCTGGGCCCGATGGAGCACATCCATCGCGGCGATCCAATCGAGGAGGTGGGGGGGTTCTTAGGCGATCGCTTACCTGCAGAACAAGTGGAAGTAACAGCAAGGCAATGGTCTTGGCAATTTAATTATCCAGATGCGAAAGTTAGCTCCACAGAATTACATTTACCAGTAGATAAACCCGTTACTTTTAGATTGGTTAGCGAAGATGTGATTCATGGTTTTTACGTTCCTGCTTTCAGGTTAAAGCAAGATATTATCCCCGGTAGGGCAATTAATCTAAACCTCACCCCCACCCGCGAAGGGCGCTACCGCTTGAGGGATTCGATGTATAGCGGTACCTGGTTTTCTACAAATCAAGCTGATGTTGTGGTGGAAAGTGAAGAAGAATATAGTGATTGGTTGAAACAAGCGGCTACTCAGCCTCTGCAACCTGGTTTGAGTGATGCAATTATTGAATATAAACAACGCCAAAGTGAAGGCGCAAGGGGATGGCCCACTGTTGTGCCTGCTCCAGCCCCAATGGTAAATGTGCCCGGCTCAAATCAACTTCCCCACAACGGTTAAATCATGACACTTGCTTCTTATGATCCTCGCGTATTGAAATCAAATGCACCTGTACCAGGCGCCCCAGACAATTGGAAACGATTTTTTAGTTTTAATACCGATGCCAAGGTAATAGGTATTCAATATATAACCGTTGCAATCTTTTTTCTTCTGATCGGTGGTTTGCTAGCCATGATTATGAGGGGCGAATTAATTACTCCCGAGAACGATCTCGTGGATCGCACTGTATATAACGGGCTTTACACGATGCATGGCACTATCATGCTATTTATGTTTATTTTTCCGGTATTAAATGGTCTTAATAATTTATTAATTCCAACAATGATTGGCGCTCCGGATATGGCGTTCCCCAAGCTGAATGCAGTTGCATTCTGGTTGGTTCCAATTTTTGGGGTGATTTTAATTTCCAGCTTTTTGCTTCCAGGTGGCCCTGCTAATTCTGGTTGGTGGTCTTACCCGCCGGTGAGTACACAAAATCCCCTTGGCAATTTTGTGAGTGGTGAAGGGATGTGGCTCACAGCCGTAGCCCTTTCAGGGGTTTCTTCGATCATGGGTGCAGTTAATTTTGTAACCACGATTATTCGGATGCGTGCTCCTGGCATGACATTTTTCCGTATGCCGATTTTTATCTGGACAGTATGGGCTGCTCAAACACTTCAATTAATTGGCTTGCCTGCTTTAACCGGTGGTGCAATTATGTTGTTATTTGATTTAGTAGTAGGTACTAGTTTTTTCCAGCCTGAGGGCGGCGGCGATCCCGTTCTTTATCAACATTTTTTCTGGTTCTATTCTCACCCGGCGGTTTATGTAATTATTCTGCCTGTTTTTGGTATTTTCTCTGAATTATTTAGCTGCCATTCACGTAAGCCTGTTTTTGGTTATAAGTTTGTTGCCCTAGCCTCTTTTGCAATTGTATTTCTTGGCTTAATTGTCTGGGTGCATCACTTCTTTCCCAGTGGTGTACCGGAATGGATGAGAAATTTATTTATGGTTACAACTATGCTTATCTCGGTGCCAACTGGTGTGAAGGTTTTTGCCTGGTTAGCAACAATATGGGGAGGCAAATTACGTTTAAATACCCCGATGCTTTTTAGCCTTGGCGGACTTTTTAATTTCGTTTTTGCAGGCGTTACTGGCATTATGCTCGCCACGGTGCCGATAGATATTCATGTTAATAATACTTACTTTGTGGTTGGACATTTTCATTACGTTATTTATGGCGCTGCAGTAATGGGTATTTACGCAGCTATATATCATTGGTTCCCTAAGTTTACTGGTAGAATGTACTATGAGGGTCTGGGGAAGTTGCACTTTTTTCTAACCTTTATTGGTACAAACCTTAACTTCTTTCCAATGCACCCCCTCGGCTTGATGGGAATGCCGAGGCGAGTGTCTTCCTATGATCCCGAATTTACCTTTTGGAATGTTGTAGCTAGTTTGGGTAGTTTTCTATTAGGAGTTTCAATTATTCCGTTTCTCTTAAATATGATTAGTTCATGGGTTCGAGGCCCGCAAGCTCCACAGAACCCATGGAATGCCATTGGTTTGGAATGGTTGCTTCCCTCACCTCCTCCAGCTGAGAATTTTGAAGAAAATGTGCCCACTGTTATCAGCGGACCCTATGGCTACGGCACAGGGAAACCACTTGTGGAAAACCAGGCGGCCTATGAAACCCAATCTCCTTTAGAGGCATAAAGAATGGAATCCACCACAGCTAATAATGAAAGCCATGGTATGAACGCCAGCCACGGTATGCACGCCAGCCATAACCTCACCGGTTTTATTATTTTTCTCTGCTCAGAAAGCGTAATCTTTATTGCCTTTTTCTCTGGATTTGCATTATTAAAGTTAAATGCGCTTGATTGGTTGCCGATTGGGGTAGAAGGCCTGGAATGGCAAACTCCCTTAATAAATACTTTTGTGCTTGTATCTAGTTCTGGCACGATTTATTTGGCTGAACGGCAAATGGCGCGCCAAAACATTTGGGGATTTAGAGGTTGGTGGTTAGCAACCATGGCTTTGGGGGGCTATTTCCTTTGGGGGCAAGCAGTGGAGTGGAGCGGCCTGCAATTTGGCTTTACTTCTGGCACTTTCGGTGGCACCTTTTATCTACTCACTGGTTTTCATGGTTTGCATGTGCTAACAGGAGTGTTGCTTATGTTGTTAATGCTGGTGAAATCGTTTATACCTAATAACTACAAAGGTGGAGAGCAGGGAATCCAGGCCACCTCCCTGTTTTGGCACTTTGTAGATGTGATCTGGATCATTCTATTTCTGCTTATTTATGTGTGGCAACGTTCTTAAGGAGGAATCCCAATGATCATTGACGACTCGCATTACGACGTGATCATTATCGGTAGTGGTGCTGCAGGAGGCACCATGGCTGGTGCCCTTTCATCAAAAGGCCATAAGGTGCTGCTGCTAGAGAGGGGCGGGCAGATGGCCTTGGCAGATCAAAATGTTGCTGATGTGGATTTATTTAGAAAAGATAGATATCATCCGGCAGAGCGTTGGTTCGGCCCTGATGGCGATCCTTTTCCTCCTCAAACAATTTATGGATTAGGTGGTAATACAAAAATTTGGGGCGCAGTGCTCGAGCGCATGCGCGAAAAAGATTTTGAAGCCGTTCATTTGCAAGCCGGGATATCACCTTGTTGGGAAGTAGGTTATTCAGATTTTGCCCCTTTTTATGATAAGGCTGAACAATTATTCCATGTGCATGGCTTATGTGGTGCTGATCCCACCGAGCCGCCAAGAAATAACTCCTTCGTGGGAAAACCAAGGCCCCTGGAACCTTTTTTAGAGCCACTACGTGAAGCACTACTGCGCCATGATTGTTATCCCTATGATTTACCAATCAGCTGGTCTAATAATCAAGAGGATCCAAGCGGTGATGCTGAAGTATTTGGGGTAGCCGAGGCGATCACTCATCCTGATTTCAAGTTAAGAACTGGAGCTAAAGTTAGCTGCTTACATGTTGATCCCTCGGGCAGCGAAATCAAAGGTGTGGAGGCATTGATTAATAATCAGGCATGGCTATTTAAGGCTAATTATGTTGTACTAGCTGCCGGCGCAGTTAACACTCCTGCTATTCTATTGCGTTCTACTAGTGATGCCCACCCGAGAGGTTTAAGCAACGGCTCCGATCAGGTTGGCCGTAATTTAATGAAGGTACAACTCACTTCTATCCTTCAATTAGCAACCGTACCTAATTCTGGTCGCTATCAGCGATCATTTGGAATAAATGATTATTACTGGGGCGATAAAAATGTTAAATTTCCCCTTGGGCACATCCAGAGTTGTGGAGGAGTTTTGCAGGATGCATTGTTTGCTGAATCGCCTCCGGTATTATCTTTAGTTTCTAAATTATTACCTAATTTTGGTCTTGAAGAGTTAGCAGCTCGTTCTGTTGCTTGGTGGGCTATGACTGAGGTGTTACCAGATCCCCATAATAAAATAACGTTGCAAGGCGAGCAGATCAGGCTTAATTACATTGCAAATAATACTGAAGCCCACGACCGTTTGGTGTATCGCTGGATTGATACATTAAAGGCAATTGAAGCCGATCCTTTAACCCATGTGGTGCGCCAATCACCTACCCATCCCAGAGGGGAGGCACCTATTAGTGTGATGGGTTATGCCTGCGGCACCTGCAGAATGGGTAGTAATCCTGCCACGTCGGTGGTTGATTTAGAAGGGAGGAGCCATGAGATAAAAAATTTATACATTGCTGATGCAAGTGTATTTCCAAGTTGCCCTAGTATTGGGCCAGGGCTAACTATTATAGCCAATGCATTACGTGTGGCTAATCATTTAGAGGCAGTGCTGTGAGTTCAGAGCAGCAACGTATTGCAGAGCGCGATGAAGGGCATAAAGCATGGGGATTGTGGGGTAGTTACTTAAGTGATAGGCAATGGGGCACTGTAAGAGAGGATTATTCGGCGGATGGCAACGCCTGGACCTCTTTCCCCCACGATCAAGCTAGATCTAGGGCCTATCGCTGGGGAGAGGACGGTCTTCTAGGTATAAGTGATACCCATGGCCGAATTTGTTTCGGTATCGCGCTCTGGAATGGAAATGATCCAATTTTGAAAGAGAGACCCTTTGGCCTTGGGAATGGCGAGGGAAACCATGGTGAGGATCTGAAGGATTATTTTTATCATCTTCTTAATACTCCAACCCATAGCTTTATGCGTGGGCTATATAAGTATCCCCAAGCCGAGTTTCCTTATAAGCATTTAATTCAGGAAAATTCTAGCCGTAGCCGGCAGCAGCCTGAATATGAGTTGCTTGATACTGGTATCTTTTCTGAAAATCATTATTTTGATGTTTTTGTTGATTACGCAAAGGCAAGTTCTACCGATATCTTGATACGAATTAAGGTTGTAAACCGCGGCCCTGATACAGCAGCTTTAAAGCTGATTCCAAGTCTTTGGCTTCGAAATGAATGGGATTGGGGATATAGGGAGAATTGGAGAAAACGTAAATCAATCCAGTGCAATGAAACTGGCATAAGTACAGATGATATTCATGAGCTTGGCTCATATTATTTAACTTGTGATCAACCAGGTGAATGGATATTCACTGAAAATGAAACAAATTCCCAGCTCCTTTATAACAAGCCAAATTGTCAGCCATTTGTAAAAGATGCATTTCATCGTTATATTGTGAATGGAGAGCATGATGCTATAAATCCAGCCAGAGTTGGCAGTAAGGCTGGCTTAGTATTGGAGAAGAAGCTGTTATCAAAAGAGGAGTGGATTGTGAATCTACGATTAAGTGATTGTTTGATCTCAGAGCCATTTGGTGAAAGCTTTGATTGTATAATTAATAACCGAGAAAAGGAATGTATTGCCTATCTTGATTCTATCTCTGTTGGTTTAAGTGAGGATGATTCACTAATTTTTAGATCGGCAGTAAGTGGTTTGTTGTGGTGTAAAAAGTTTTATCATTGGAGTGTTGCTCGCTGGTTAAACGGTGATCCAAACCAGCCAGCGCCACCAGAAGAACGAAAACATAGTCAAAATGCATATTGGAGCAGGCTTTATGCTGATGACATTATATCAATGCCAGACAGTTGGGAGTATCCATATTTTTGTCAGTGGGATTTGATGTTCCATTCCGTTGCATTTGCGGTAATTGATCCAGAAACTGCAAAACAGCAGTGCATGTTATTGAGATCCCCAAATTATACTGCTCCAAATGCACAAACACCAGCCTATGAATGGGCACTATCTGATCCCAACCCACCTATAGGTGCATGGGCTGCGTTAAGAATTTTTCAAATTGAGCGGCGTGAAAAAGAACGTGGAGATTATACTTTCCTTCGTTCTGCAATGATTAAACTTTTGCTTGAATACGGTTGGTGGGCTAATCGTAATGATAGATCTGGCGATAATGTTTTTGAAGGTGGATTTCTTGGTTTAGATAATATTGCTGTGTTTGATAGGCGTTTCCCCTTGGCTGATGGTAGCAGAATTGAACAATGTGATGGCACTGCTTGGATGGCTATGTTAAGCCTTAACTTATTACAAATTTCAGTTGAACTAAGTACTCAGGATCCTGTGTATTCTGATCTTTGTGAGAGGTTTGTTTTTGATTTTGCGCAACTTGCCATCACTCTTAATGTTCCATCTTTAAACGGTCGTGATTATGTTAGCTGGGATGAGGAAGATGGTTTTTATTATGATGTTATAAAACGCCCTGATAACTCCTGGACCTATCTTAGAACCAGATCTGTATCAGGTTTAATTCCGTTGCTTGCAGTGGCAAGCTTTGATGTTGCGACTGTTGAAAGGTTGCCCTGGTTAGATACAAGCAAAACATTTGCTAGATTTTTTAGCGAGCGCTCATCTCACACTTGGTTAGAGGATAATATTGGTTCCTGGCATAACAATAGATCTTTATTCAGCCTGGTTCCCAAAGATAAGTTGCAAAGGATTTGTTGGTATTTATTTAATGAAGATGAATTTTTGTCCCCCTTTGGTATACGTTCTCTTTCGAAGGTATATGAAAAGTCTCCTTATACTTTCCGAGAGGGTTCCCAAGAGCAAACCCTTGCTTATAACCCTGCTGATAGCCCGGTGGCTATGTTTGGTGGCAATTCCAATTGGCGCGGTCCAGTTTGGATGCCCATTAATTATTTAATTATTGAAGCATTGCAGAAGTTTGGTCATTATTATGGCGATACTTTTATGGTTGAATTTCCTACAGGATCTGGTAATTTTATTAGCTTATGGGCTGCATCTCTTGAGCTAGAGGCGAGGTTAGCAAATCTATTTAGATTAGATCAAAATGCTCAAAGGCCCTTTAATGGTAATAGTGAAAAAATTGCAAATGATCCAAATTGGCGTGATTTAATACTATTTAATGAATATTTTAACGGTGATAATGGTGCTGGCGTTGGAGCTAGCCATCAAACAGGTTGGACTTCGATGGTTTTAAAAATGATTACCCAATTAAACCGCTACACTCCCATGTAGTGTTTTCTTTATGTGCAGCTCATCATGACGAACCATTATGAGGTGGTGATTATTGGCAGTGGTGCTGGCGGTGGTACTCTTGCCCGTTGCCTTGCAGAAGCCGGTAAAAAAGTTTTGGTTCTTGAACGTGGCGACTGGCTGCCTCGCGAACCTCAAAATTGGGACCCTTCTGAAGTTTTCCAAAATGATCGTTATGTATCTATTGATCCATGGAAGGATCGAAATAATAAACAATTTCAGCCCGGTAGCCATTATTTTGTGGGTGGTGCAACCAAGCTTTATGGTGCAGCTCATTTCAGATTGCGGGAGAGAGATTTTGAGGAGTTAATTCACGTTGATGGCATCTCTCCTGCTTGGCCTCTCCGTTACAACGATTTTGAGCCCTATTACACAAGGGCTGAAGCCATGTATCACGTTCATGGTGAACGGGGTGAAGATCCCACTGAACCAAGGGCCAGTGCACCTTACCCTTACCCACCCATTAAGCATGAACGGCGCATGCAGCAATTGGTCGATGGCTTTAAAGCTGTGGGATTGCATCCTTTTCATGCACCAACTGGGGTGAATCTAGATGAGGCCAATCTTCCTTTTAGTGCTTGTGTGAAATGCAATAGATGTGACGGTTTTCCCTGTCTACTCCATGCAAAAGGGGATGCTGAGGTTATGGGCATAAGGGCAGGTCTTGGCTTAACTAACAGTTCCCTAACTCTTTTAACCCGCTGCCATGTTTTGAAATTAAATACCAATTCAGCTGGAGATACTATTACAGAAGTACTTGTTGATAGAGATGGGGAAAAACTAAAATTCACAGGTGATATTGTTGTTGTTAGTTGTGGAGCCGCTAATTCTGCCAGGCTGCTTCTCATGTCTGCAAACGATAAGCACCCCAATGGTCTAGCTAATCGATCAGACCAGGTGGGCCGCAATTATATGTATCATAATTGCAAGGCAGTTGTTGCTTTGGGGCGGGAGCCTAATGATACCATCTTTCAAAAAACTATTGCCGTTAATGATTGGTATTTTGGCGACAATGACTTTGATTTCCCCATTGGTAATATTCAGATGACGGGTAAAACTAATGGTGCAATGATGAAGGGATACAAGCCTAAGCTCACAGCCCTTGCTCCCACTTGGTCTATGGATAAGCTGGCTGAAAGATCCCTAGATTTTTGGCTGCAAACTGAAGATTTACCTAAGTCTGATAATCGCGTAACTGTTGATTCAAGCGGTCAAATAACCCTTAGCTATTTAGCAACAAATGATCGTGCATCGAGTGAATTGATGAACAGACTTGAGCGTGTACTTGAAAAATTATATCAACAGGACCACTTGGCTGAGAGGCAGATATATTTTGCTTCCGATATGGCAATTGCGGCGGTTGGTCATCAGGCTGGAACTTGCAGGTTTGGCACTAATCCAGAGGATTCAGTTCTCGATTTAAATTGTAAGGCCCACGACTTAGATAATTTATACGTAGTTGATACAAGCTTCTTCCCTAGTATTGGGGCAGTTAATCCGTCTTTAACAGCTATCGCAAATGCAATCAGGGTATCAGAGCATTTAGTTGAGAGGTTAGGATGAATTCAACTCAATTTAGCCAATCTGCTGAATATGGTCGGTTGCATAGCTCCTCAGTTGATGCTGTTGATTGGCATCTTTGGGGAACCTATCTTCCCGACCGTCAATGGGGAACAGTGCGTGAATGTTATGAGGAGGATGGTGATGCCTGGAAGGCTTTCCCCCATGATCATGCACGATCAAGGGTTTATAGGTGGGGCGAGGATGGATTATTTGGTTGGACTGATCGTAATTGTCACTTATGCTTTGCCCCAGCTTTTTGGAATGGAAGGGATCCCATTCTTAAAGAGCGACTTTTTGGATTAGCTAATCATGAGGGAAATCATGGGGAGGACGTAAAAGAGGCCTATTACCATCTAGTAAATACTCCCACCTACAGCTACGCTAAAGCTTTATATGTGTATCCAGTTAGTAAATACCCATACGAGCAGCTTCTGGCTGAAAATGCAAAACTAACTCGCAATGATCATGAATTTGAAATTGAAGAAACAGGTGTTTTAAATAATAATAACGTTTTCCACTGTACCATCGAGTATGCAAAAGATTATTTTGACGATACATTCATTCGAATCCGTGTTAAGAATCTTTCCTCGGAACCAGCATACATAGCTGTGTTACCAACGCTCTGGATCCGCAATTCCTGGAAGTGGGGTTATCCAGGCATTAGCAAAAGGAATATAACTGTTAATTCTGATGGCTCTTTGTTTGTGCCTGAGTTGTTAGGCCCAGGGGTTCAACGTT
>NZ_CEXBMR010000009.1:10038-44612 GCF_982614295.1 Synechococcus sp. | reverse complement strand
GTCACAAAAAAGGATCACCAGCTCAACCCCGATCCTCAATCACGATGTCGCTGAGTAACTTCCCTTGCCCCCGCAACTTCACGGGAGGTGGCAAGTTGGGCTTCTCACCGTTCCAGCTGATCAGTCCCGCATCAATCGCTTTTTGCAGCAGGCTGGTTAACCCTGAATCCACTGGCTTCACAGCAGTGATGCGGGCGATGGGTTTGCGGTGGGAGGTGACCTCCACAACTTCTCCAGCCTGCGCGCGCGCTAGCTATTCGGAAAGGTGGGTTTTTAGATCCCGCACCAACACCTGGCTTGCGACCACTTCGGACGCTTCTAATCCTCTATTCGCGACCACTTGAGCCACCTCCCACCACCTCTACACCTTTGTTTTTTGGGCTCGCTGCAACTGCTTTAAAGCTGCTTTCAATGGGTGATGTCGACACCATTCGCGTTACTACTCCTAGCGGCACAAACAAAACCACAGTGCGTTTGGCTTGTATTGATGCACCAGAAACAAACCAAACAATGGTGGCCTCGATTATTGAGGTTCGGTAGTGGTGCGGCTTTCCGCCTCGCGTTCAACCAGACGAGATAGCGATTATTAATGGGTTCAAATTGCAACGCCAAAAATGACTACCGAAATCCGCAATTGGGTCACCGTTGCTAATGCCATGGAAGCACAAGGTGCAACGAGCAGCCTGATGTATATCAGAGCAAAAGCGCTTGCCAATGGGGAAGTTGATCCATTACCAACAAGCTATCCCCCAGCGCCTTTTACAATTTCAGAAGTTCAACATTAAATATCTCTGAGTTCCTATAGCCCTGTACTAACAGGGCTATCTATCTACCCCTAAAAACATGTCTAACCATCGACTTTCAATAGAACAAAAGTTTCGTCTCGAAGCAGCATTCCGTGAGATCGACAACTGCAACAGCATTGAAACTCTTCGCGAGGTTACCAAGCAGATTATTACCTCTGAAGAAAATGAAAAAGCTTATGTTCGCGAAGTAATAACGCATATGAGAAAGGAGTTAGAGGTAGAAATATTTAAAAAATATCACACAGGCACTAGCTAATAGCTCCGTTGGCATTCCAAGTCAAAATGCCAATATCTATTAACGTATTCTAGTTAAGTAAGAGAAAAAATCAAGAGCAAAATAAATCTATTTTCAAGCTTTAATTACTCCTGGTCTTTGAAATAATCCATTCAAATAATGCTGAACTACTGCTGGTTCTTTGCATCCCTGCTGAAAAAGAAACCCCGCTACCGCTGATTGCATCAAACGGTATTGATCCCATTCTGGATGTGCACTGATAAACCCAACCATTGCCAAAAATAAATCCTCTGGAAATTGGTTTTCCACACTCACTTGCGTTGTGATCAAGTCTGCGCCTTCACCCATTCAGCTTTCTTCTTGCCTGAACACCCATAAGGCCACAACAGGGGCCCACAAGTCAAAGAAGATTCCAAAAGCCAACACAAGCCTTAAATTAAACAAAAATCCAGTAGCAGCAACAGGTTTCAGTATCAAGCAATGAAATCGCAAGCAGGTCCCGCCCGATCGCTATGGGCTGTCAAGCGGAAAACCTTTTTCCCTGATGTTTCCTGCAACACCATGCCCCAGTTAAACAAAACACTAAAAAGGTTGTGGAAAACCGGTGGGAAACTATTTGTTGCCTGTTGAAAAATGCTCAGTTCAGTAGTGCTGATCAATCCAGATCAGCATTCAGTAAGGCCTCAACACTTGCCACTTTTTGCTCCAAGGTTTGATCACGATCAATGCGTGTATTTACGTTCAAAGAGCTAAATAAACGTGCACAACCCATGGCATGGAGTTGTTCATGGCAATTGCGGATCGCCAAAAACACCTGATCCCACTCCCCTTCGATGGCAGTGCCATTGGGATGAAGTTGGATTTTTAAACCTGCTGCTGTGAGCACTCGCTCACATGTGGCGATGAAAGGCGCAAGATTCACACCAACACCCACTGGTACTACACACAAATCCACAATTACCTTCATGGACCACTGCCGATGCAACAACATCATGGCAACACCCCATGACAGGCTCAAGGCAGTAGCAGCAAAACACTGATCAGTCTTCAAAACGTAGAAAAGGACTATGGGGTAAAAACCTTGCTCGACAAGGTGAACCTCGAAGTAGGTCCGAAAGAACGTATGGGGCTGATCGGCACCAACGGTTCAGGTAAATCCACCCTGATGCGCTTGATGGCTGGTCTTGAACCACCAGGGGCTGGAACGGTGCAAATAAATCCCCGCAGCCGCGTGATTTATGTAGATCAAAATCCAAGCCTGGATCCAGATCGCACAGTGTTAGAGCAAGTTTTCGCAGACAGCGGCGAAAAAATGCAACTGGTAAAACGCTATGAAGATGTAACACTGCAATTGCAGGCAGATCCTGAAAGTAACAGTCTTCTCGCTGAACTCGGCAGCCTTAGTGGCCGGATGGATCAATTAAATGCATGGGAATTAGAACGGCAATGTCATGAGGTATTAAGCCGTTTAGGTATTGATGATCCCCAACGCAAAGTGGGTGAACTTTCGGGCGGTTACCGCAAACGCTTAGCACTGGCAGCAGCACTTGTAGCCGAACCGGATGGCCTGCTATTAGATGAACCCACAAACCATCTCGATGCCGTTGCAACAGAATGGTTACAGGGATTTTTGGTCCGCTTTCCGGGAGCCCTAGTTCTAATCACCCACGATCGATATTTTCTTGAAAAAGTAACAAATACTATTGTTGAATTAGAAGCAGGTAAATTAAAACGTTATCCTGGTAATTATGGGGCTTATCTAGATCTTAAGAACCAAGAAGATATCGCTGATGCCGCTCAGCAACGGGCTTATCGATCAGTTATGCGTCGCGAAATGGAATGGCTAAGAAGAGGGCCAAAAGCTCGTAGCACAAAACAAAAAGCACGCATCCAACGCATTGAAGAAATGCAGGAACAAACATTTAGACCAGTGAAGGTAAAACTAGAAATGGCAAGCGCTGGAAGGCGCCTGGGCAAAACAGTTATTGAAATAGAAAATCTTCACCGAAATATTGGCGATCGTAAATTAATTAGTGATTTCAGCTATAGCTTCTCGCCAGAGGACCGCGTTGGCTTTATCGGCCCTAATGGAATTGGTAAATCAACATTGCTAGATCTAATTAATGGGCGCCAGCAACCTGATTCAGGCTTGGTGCAACGGGGTGAAACAGTTGTTATTGGCTGCTTTGATCAACATTCAGAAGAGTTATCTAATGAATTAAAAGTAATTGAGGTTATCAAGGAAGTTGCAGAGCGGATAGATCTTGGCCAAGGGGAATTTCTATCCGCATCTCAATTATTAGAGCGCTTCTTATTTCCGCCAGCTCAACAATATAGCCCAGTATCAAAGCTATCTGGCGGCGAAAAACGTCGATTGCACCTATGCCGCCTATTAATGGCAGCACCAAATGTTTTACTTCTTGATGAACCAACAAATGATCTTGATATTCATACCCTAGGTGTATTGGAAGATTACATCGAAGATTTTCGTGGCTGCGTAATAATTGTTTCCCACGATCGTTATTTCTTAGATCGCACAATCGATCGCCTATTTTGCTTCCAACCTGGCGGCATCTTGGAAAGATTTGAAGGTAATTACAGCGAATGGCTTGAACATCAACAACAGCTGCAACAGCTGCAACAGAAAAAAATTACATCTACAGCAGCACCTACAGCAGGATTACTAGTAACATCTGGCACCACTGCAAACAATTCTTCAAAAACAGATATAAAAACAAAAGCAGATATAAAAACAAAAGCAGCTCGAAAACGCAGTTATAAAGAACAACGTGAGTTAAATGAATTAGATAATACCCTGCCGAATTTAGAACTAGAAAAAATGGCTCTGGAAGCAAAACTGCTCACAGCGAACTATGCAGATATTGAAAATCTCACCACACAACTTGCAGCTCTCTGCGAACGTATCAGTCAGGGGGAGGAGCGCTGGCTTCTACTCAGTTCCCTAGAAGCTGAATAGGTGCTAATATTGAGACAATTTTTTTTTGAATTTAATGTCTAACAATTCTGCTGATTACTCTAAGGGAAAATTTCGCAAAATAAATTAATAAAAATATTAAATAAATTTATGCATAGTAGCTGCCACAATCTGCTTTGGCTTTCTTAGTACAAGCTTAAAAGTAAGCGCCCAAGAATATAACCGTTTGCCCTCATCAGACAATTCCCAATATTCTCAATGTATAGCTTATATAAATGGCAAACGAAAGCCGCCGCATGGTGCACCTGTGCTTGGAATGAAACCCCAGAAGATTTCAGAGGCAATCTTGGTCAATATGCAGAATCCAATAAAGGGAAAGCCCTTATGAAAACCTGTGATCAATATTCAAACTGGGGTTCTTAATAAATTTAGTTTTAAGCAGGGATTGAAGGTTGGCAATATAAAACCAGCAGCCAAATCGATCCAATAACAGGGATCAAACCAATAAATACCCAAGCCCATGCTTTACCAGCATCGCGCAATCTACGAATAACTAGTGAAATCCCTGGAATGATAGTTGCAATTGTATAAAGCGTTGTTAATGCGCCAAAAACAGAAACTTGGCTTGAAAGAATCGCAAGAATAATAGTTATTATGAAATTATCAAGAAATGCATACCAGAAAACATTCCTTGTGCTTTTGCCGGAAAAGTCAAAAGCACGCGTCCAAAAAGCCTGATAAGCGGCAATCATTGGTTCAATCACTGTGAAAAATTCAAGGACAATTTAATATAACTGTTTAAGCACCTAGGGTCAAATTTTCATAATAAAGCAATGCAATCAATCTCAACTCTTGCTCCTTTGGGTAATGCTGCCACTTGTACGCATGCACGCGCGGGTGATACACCTGTCGAAAAAACTTCAGCATAAATATCATTCACAAGCTTGAAATCAGCTAGATCCACCAAAAAAACTGTTGTGCGCACCACCCGTTCTGCTGAACAGCCAGCAGCAGTTAAAACCGCCTGCAAATTAGTAAACACCTGGCGTGTTTCTAATTCCACATCACCACCACCCACCATTGCACCTGTTGCTGGATCAAGGGCAATTTGCCCGGAGCAAAAAAGCAGCCCCCCAGCCTTCACAGCTTGGTTATACGGACCCACCGGAGCTGGAGCTTGGCCTGTTTGCACCGCTTCAATTTGCTGCTGATCCATCGCTGTTGTTGCAAACCAGAGCAATTCTCACAGCAAACAAGGAATCTGATCCAAAAAATTAAAACTGATCTTTACGGAGGCGAATTTCAGCTAGCACTGCTGCTGGATCCTCAAAACCAGTAATCGCTTGCAGTTCTTTTTGATCGCAACGCATAAATGGATTGGTTGCTAACTCCAATTCAATACTGCTGGGCACAGTTGCAATACCCCTTGCCCGCAAATCCTGCACCTGTTGCAAACGTTGTTTAAGAGCTTCATTATCTAGCTCCTGGCTAACTGCAAAACGTAAATTTGCCTCTGTGTATTCGTGGGCGCACCAAACCCGGGTATTGCCAGGTAAGGCCGCAAATTGCTGTAAAGAGTTCCACATCTGCGCTGCTGTGCCTTCAAATAAGCGGCCGCAACCACCGGCAAATAAAGTATCTCCACAAAATAATTCAGGCCCTTCTGTATCGGTGGGAGGCAGGTAAAACGCAATATGGGCCCTTGTATGACCTGGCACCTCTAACACCTGCATAGAACGGCCAAATAGATTCAAAGCATCGCCTGTAACTAATCCACGAGTTTGCAAAGGAATTCGCTCGCGATCTGAAGCTGCAGCCCACACCTCAGCAGCAGGCCACTGCTGCAGTAATTGGGGTGTGCCGCCGATGTGATCACTGTGGTGATGTGTGTGCAAAATCAAAGCCAAATTCAGCCCCCTGCTTGTAAGCAGTTGCTGCACCGGCTCTGCTATTGCAGGATCCACAACTGCGGCGCGCTTATCTGCTGCTACCACTACGAATATGTAGTTGTCGCGTAGCACTGGTACACGCAGGATTTCAAGCATTACAACAGCTTCATTGCAGTTAGTTTGACGCCACAGGCCAGTGCTGGTGACTACAGTTTCGATTGGTTAGTAGCAATCATGATCACTGTTGCCCTTCCAAAAGGGGCACTGCTGGGAGATTCGGTAGCTCGTTTTGCCGCGGCAGGCCTTGATTTCAGTGCCATCACCAACCCCGATAACCGTTTATTGATGGTGCCAAGCGCCTGCGGAAATGCACGGGCCCTGCTTGTTCGAAATGGTGATGTGCCGGTTTATGTGGCCTATGGCCAAGCGCAACTTGGAGTTGTGGGTTACGACGTGTTGCAGGAGCAGCAACGCAATGTTGCCCAGCTGCTTGATCTTGGTTTTGGTGGTTGCCGCATGGCAGTGGCGGTAAAAGAATCCAGCCCTTACCGCTGTGCCGCCGACCTCCCCGCCCATTGCCGCGTAGCAAGCAAATTCACCCGTTGCGCCTCCGAATTTTTTGAAAAACTTGATCTACCAATAGATCTAATCCATCTCACCGGATCGGTTGAGCTGGGGCCCCTCACTGGTATTTCAGAAGCGATCGTGGATCTTGTTGCCACCGGCCGCACCCTTAAAGACAACGGCCTAATTGCAATTGAAGATCTCTTTTTCAGCACTGCGCGTCTTGTTGCTAATCCCCTTTCGCTACGCCTTGATAACGGCCAGCTGCAGGATCTAGTGGATGCAATGGCTGCTATTGAACAAAAAAATCCATGAAGGATTTGGCCCGGCTGCAACGCCTGTTGCCATATCTCGCCCGGGATAGAAGGCGCCTAATAATTGCACTAATTCTGCTGTTACCAGTGGCGGCAGCCGGTGCAGTGCAACCACTTTTGGTGGGGCAAGTAATTTCTGTTCTGCGCGCTGAACCCTCCTGGTGGTGGCTGGAAGCGATGCCGATGGCTCTAGCAATTCGCTGGTTAATAGGGCTATTGCTGGTGGCAGTATTAATACGGCTGGCTTTGCAGGGTAGCCAGAGTCTTTTAGTGCAAACCATCGGCCAACGGCTTACAGCTCAATTAAGAATTGATTTATTTAGCCATAGTCTCAACCTCTCATTAAGATTCCACGACCGCACCCCCGTTGGGAAATTAATAACAAGGCTCACAAATGATGTAGATGCGTTAGCGGAAGTTTTTGGCTCTGGCGCAATTGGCGTGTTAGCAGATATTGTTACTTTTGTGGTAATTGCAACATTAATGCTATCTATAAATCGCCCTTTAGGATTTCTCCTGCTTGCCTTGCAAGTGCCTATTACTTTGCTTGTGATCAGTTTGCAGCAACGCTACCGGAAAGCAAATTACAGAGTAAGGGAAGAACTCGGGCAATTAAATTCTGATCTTCAGGAGAATCTTCAAGGTCTTGAGGTGGTGCAAATGTTTAGACGCGAAAATCTCAATAGTAAGAAATTTGCAATAACCAATGCCAAATATCGCCGAGCGGTAGATGGCACGATTTTTTATGACAGCGCAATTTCCTCACTACTTGAATGGATTTCACTTGCAGCTGTTTCTTTAGTTCTTGCGATAGGAGGACATCTGGTTACATCGGGAGCGATGGGGCTCGGTGTGCTAACAACCTTCATTCTTTTTTCGCAAAGATTATTTGATCCCTTGCGGCAGTTAGCGGAAAGATTTACGCAAATTCAAGCGGGTTTAACCGCCGTGGAGCGTATAGACGAATTACTAGATCAACCCCTAGATATTCAAAATGCAACAACATTTACAGTATCTAATCAACCAAAATTAGGGGAGGTAATTTTTGAAGACGTTTGTTTTGCTTACAGAGATGATGAACCAATTCTGCAACATATAAATATGCATATTGCCCCAGGTGAGCACGTTGCTCTGGTGGGCCCCACCGGTTCTGGTAAAACAACCGTCATTAGGCTTTTATGTCGCCTTTACGAGCAGCAGCAGGGCAGAATATTGCTGGACGGGATTGATATTCGTGGAATACAAATTGCAGAATTAAGAAAACGCTTAGGTGTTGTGTTGCAGGACACATTTTTATTTAGTGGTAATGTCGAAAATAATTTAAAACTTGATACCAACATTACTAGGCCTGAACTTGAAAAGCTATGCAATGATTTGGGCCTTTCGCCATTATTAGAACGCTTACCAAATGGATTAGATACATCGCTAAGAGAAAGGGGTGGTAATTTAAGTTCCGGTGAAAGGCAACTATTAGCTATCGCCCGTGTTGCTTTACGCAACCCTTCAATATTGATAATGGATGAGGCCACTGCATTTCTAGATCCCAGCACAGAAGCAACATTGCAGCGGGATCTGGGTCGCTTATTAACAAATCGCACTGCCATAGTAATCGCCCACCGCCTCGCCACCGTAGAAGCAAGTGATCGCATCCTGGTATTAAAAAGAGGACGGGTAGTAGAAGAAGGCAACCATACAGATTTGCGGGCAAAGGGTGGTCTTTATGCCCAGCTTGCAGATCTCCAAGAGAAGGGTCTTGCGAGCCTTTATTAATATGGAGCCAACAGAATCATCAGAGGCCATTCTTAATAAATTTTATGGGAATGAGTGGCGCGAATTAGATAGTAGTAATGAAAGATTGCGCTTAATTGCAAGTTTTGATCGTGAGATTGATCTTGTGGAATTAGAGCAACTTTGTGATGCAGTTGGATGGTGCAGAAGGCCGCAACGGCGGGTGCGAACAGCGTTGGAAAATTCGCTACTAGTTATTGGTTTATGGCGCCATGATCAACGCTTTCCCCGTTTAATTGGTTTTGCCCGTTGCACTGGCGATGGTGTTCTTGATGCCACCATTTGGGATCTTGCAATTCACCCGCTCTATCAACGCAGCGGGCTTGGCAAAGGTTTAATGCTGGTGTTATTAGAACGCTTGAGACGTATGGAAGTTGAAAAAATAACTCTTTTTGCAGATGCCCAAGCGGTTCGTTTTTATTTATCACAAGGCTGGGATCTTGAACCGCAGGGTAACCGTTGCGTATTTTGGTATGCCAGGTAAATATAATATTTAGTAGCGCTTAGCTAATAATTCAGAATCCACCCCACGGCGCCAGGCCGCCCGTAATTTTGCATTGCGCCAACAACTGCGCCATACCCCCAAGTGTTGCCAGCGTCTACCACTAACCGTGATCGCTGCTGGTGCTATCACCACATGGCCATGCCGTTGTAAGCGCTGCACCAGATCAAGATCTTCCATTAATGGAATCGGTTGAAAACCTCCCACGAGCCCATAGGTTTGTTTTGTTATTGCTAAGCCTTGATCGCCATAGGGAAGTTCACGCCAGCTACTGCGCAATTGCACAAAGAATTCCAGTAGGCGCAGGCGCCATCCCGCAGCCTGCACCTTTAAACGAAAGGCAGCAGCAATCACACCTGGTTTTTCTAAACAATTAGCCAGCAGCCCACTCCAACCTTCCGGTAAACGGGCATCAGCATGGACAAACAACAAATGGCTGCCCCTTGCTTGCAATGCGCCATGGACTAATTGAGCACCCCGATTGGCAAAACTAAATCTCAATAGTTTGGCCCCCATCAAAAGGGCTAATTCGCAACTGCCATCACTGCTGCCGCCATCCACCACAAGCAATTCACCCACATCCTGCAACTGAGCCAAAAGGCCACCAAGCAACTCCACTTCATTCAGCACTGGAATCACCACACTCCAGTTATCTAAATTTTTGGAGTCAATCATCAAGCCAAGGAGCCATATCGCCCACATCATCTATATCGGAGCGATATTGCAAAAGCTTTGCTCTAAGACCTATGCCATTAGCTCGAGCGATGGTTTCAGTTAACACTCCAGCACCACCCCAACAAATACCACTAAACAAAGAGCCATTGGGGCGGTTTAAACCCACTAACCAATAACCACCATCTAAAGCTGGTCCTAAGACCAAATCACAGTGATCTAAATATGCGTATGCGTTTGCTAGATCACTAACGCTGAGCTGGGGTAAATCACTACCGATCAGCACCACCCGAGAGGCACCGGAATTGAATGCGCGGCTGAATTGTCGTTGCATGCGCAAACCAAGGCCACCAATACCCTGGGCTGGCCCCATCGCTAAGAGCACCGTTGAATTTGCACTTATTTCACGCCATGCTTTCGCTATTGCCATGGTGTGGGCCAACAGCTTTGCTTGAACCCTGGCGGCAGCAAGGGCACCAATAGCAACAGCCAAGCGCCTCTTACATCTCCCCGGTGCCGGCAAGCGCGCCAGTACAACCAATACCAGCTTTTGTTTCACCCCTGGGGCCGTGGTAATTCAATCGGTTTTAGCTTTAAAACCTGGGTTTTACCTTGACGTTCCACAGTTATTAGCAACTCACGATCCACCTGGCCCCCTTCTACCGCCAACTGCACATCGGAAGGGCTCTTAACCGCCTGATCGGCCACTTTTAAAATCAAGTCGCAACTGCGAATCCCCCCGCGGGCAGCAGGGCTGTTTTGCACCACATCCACCACCACCACAGAATTACGTTCAGGCAATTTGCAGTTATTACCCGTGGCATTCACCTCCCTTGCAAGTTGTGGTGTGATCGCCTGTAATTTCACCCCTAAGTAAGGATGGCTAGCCCTACCCCCCTCCAAAATTTGTTGCGCAACAGTTTTTGCTTTATTTATTGGTATCGCAAAACTCAAACCTGCCCCTGGCGCTTGTCTAATTGCTGTATTAATTCCAATTACCTGGCCCCGATCGTTTATTAAAGGGCCGCCGCTATTGCCTGGATTAACCGCTGCGTCGGTTTGGATGTAGGCCACCCGCTGGCCTCCACCAAGGGCATCAGTTCGAGCTGTAGCACTCACGATTCCAAGCGTTACGGTGTTATCAAGGCCAAGGGGATTACCTATGGCAATCGCCCATTCGCCTGGGCGCACTGAAGCTGAGTTTCCTAGTGGCGCCACAGGTAACCCTTGGGCTGCCACCTTCACCACCGCAACATCGGTTAGGGGATCAGCGCCAAGCACCTTGCCCGGAAAACTGCGGCCATCAGGAAGGGTTACGGCCACACTGCCCGCCCCTTCCACTACATGGGCATTGGTTAATAAAAGCCCATCCGAACGTGTAATAAAACCTGAACCGAGGCCCTGTTGCTGCTGCGATGGGGGACCCATGCCAAAAATGCCGCCGATCGGGTTTGTTACTTCTTTCTTGATATCAATCCGCACCACCGCCGGCCCCACCTTGGCAACAGCATCAGCAACAAAACTGCTGCCCAAAGCAATTGGCGCCGAGGAAGGCCCATCACTGAGCTGAGGTGTCTTAACAGGGTTGCTGTTACGCCATAAGCCGCCACAGCCGCCCAGCAAGATCAATAAGCCCAGGGGTAGCAGGGAATTAGGGACGCAACGCAAGCGAAAATTGCTGGACAAGGTGAATTTTGGTAATTGATGCATGAACGAAGTATCGCGCTAAGCAGTAGAAGCTGCCTGCTGCCCCTATATTCGGCATTCGGTACCGGTTGGATCAGTTTTCGCCAAGTGACAGCCATACCTTTACCAGAACTGGATTTATGGGAAGTAGTGCAGAAGGAACTGCACGGAAATCTCAGTAAACCAACCTTTGAAACCTGGATTCGTCCGGTGCGTTGCCTTGCAGTTTCTGGCGACACCTTACAAATTGAAGCGCCAAACCCTTTTGCCTCTGGTTGGTTGCAACGCAACTACCTAAACCTAATAACTGAATTAGCAAGCGCCCATAGCGGTAGGGCGATGCAGGTGATCATTACCAGCGCCAATGATCCCGGCGGGTCTCCCTTACCAGCAACTAATTACAAAGAACTGAAAGTTGCACCGCAAAGCCAGCCGCCAGTAGCTGTTGCAACACCAGCCACACGCTTGAAAGCAAACTTAAATCCTCGCTACAGCTTTCAACGTTTTGTGGTGGGTCCCAATAGCCGGATGGCCCATGCCGCTGCTCTAGCTGTAGCCGAATCACCAGGACGTGAATTTAATCCTCTTTTTCTTTGTGGTGGGGTGGGGCTTGGTAAAACCCACCTAATGCAAGCCATCGGCCATTACAGAGTTGAGATCGATCCCGCTGCCCGAGTTTTTTATGTTTCAACAGAAACATTTACAAATGATTTAATACTTGCAATCCGTAAAGATGGAATGCAGGCTTTCCGGGATAGATATCGCGCCTGCGACTTAATCTTAGTTGATGATATCCAATTCATAGAAGGCAAGGAATACACTCAAGAAGAATTCTTTCATACTTTTAATGCTTTACATGAAGCAGGCCGGCAGATAGTTATTGCCAGTGATCGCCCACCAAGCCAAATTCAACGCCTTCAAGAACGATTGATATCAAGATTTTCAATGGGGTTAATTGCAGATATCCAAACTCCAGATCTTGAAACTCGTATGGCAATCTTACACAAAAAAGCAGAGCAAGAACAGATGAGCTTACCGAGAGAATTAATCCAATATTTAGCTGCGCGTTTCACCTCAAATATCCGCGAACTAGAGGGTGCGCTCACAAGAGCTGTGGCATTTGCATCAATTACTGGATTACCAATGACCGTGGAATCTGTGGCTCCACTATTGGGATCATCACTGCCGGAAGGAGATATAAATCCAAAATTAGTACTTGAAAAAGTAGCAGAAGTTTTTGGTGTAAGCACCATTGAGATGTGTAGTAGTAGTCGTAAAAAAGCAGTGAGCCAAGCTCGGCAGGTAGGTATGCATTTAATGCGTCAATGCACAAATTTAAGCTTACCAAAAATCGGCGATCAATTTGGCGGAAAAGATCACACTACTGTTATGTATGCAGTTCAACAAATAGATAAAAAGCTTGCAATCGATCCAAATCTTGCCAATCAAATACAACAGGTAAAAGATTTAATGCAAATAGACTCACGGCGGCGCCATTAGCCAATATTTTATTAAAAAAATAAATAAATTAAACTAATTTGTCGATACTTGCCGCAAAGATATGATCAACTTCTGTGATTGCCGAGCCTTCCAATTCAGCCCTCAAAGTAATATTTACGTAGGTACGACCAAAGCTAATATCTGGAAACCTTGCCTCCTTTTCGCAAAAATCATTTAAACGATCAAGAAAATCACGATTACTGGCGTAATCGTTAAATTCGAGCCGCCGCTCAAGCCACTCAACTCGATCCGGCTTTGGTCTTGGCGTCCATTGATGCTTCATAACAAGAACCTTAAACGGCGAGGCAATCAGTGCGCCCCTGCGAAAGTCTCTTGGCCCAGGCGTCTGCATACGCTTCATCAGCAGCTAGTTGATCAGCAGTGGTGCCTGCTAGCCCGTGGGGGAAAGTACCTGCGATGGCAGCATTCGTAACGCAAAACATGGATTTTTGAAAACTGCGGCAGATTTTCACCCGCACATCACCTTCTCCTCGGGTGCGATTTTGATAAAGGAGATCCAAGCGCTTGGGCAAATGGCGATACATATCTTGCATTAACAAACTTGGTGGTATTCCCGCTCCCATAGTTGGTAGGGGATCTGCATAAAGGGCCCCATAACAAAATTGAGCCTGATCTGGAGAGATCTGCTGAGCCTGTGCATTAAACGAAACTGTGCCCAAAAATGGGGTGCCGCGCAAAAACACAGCTTCTACATATGGCACTGCCACGTCAGCCAGAAAAGTAAGGCCCGCTTCAGGCGGTAATATCCAAAAATGTTTATTACCAAGCTTTACGCCGTAGCTAATTGGATTACCAGCAGCAGCCACTAAACCAGCTTTTATAAAATCCACCACATCCGAAATTGAGCACACTCGTTTATCAGCTTCAGCATCAGCAAGGTCGATAAAAAGATCGCTCATTACACGCCAGAATTGGCCTAATGCATGGGTGGTTGCAGCTGTTCGAATTAATTCAGGTAAAAACTGAGGGAACAGAGGATGCAACAAACCCAATAGAGGATCACGGCGCTTTACTTGAATGATAGCTGCGATATTTTCTATAAATGCGGCGCTATCAAAATAAGCATCCATCCCACCCGTACCGTGCCAAAGCATTGCCTTCATGCAATATTCAGCATATTCAAAGTTAATGCGGTCATGGCAAAGATGCCGCCAAATTTTTGCAAAAGATTTATCTCCATCTAAATATTTAAACAAAGGAAAAGGAACTAGAAATTGGCTTTCCGCTTGATAAATTAAGTTTTTACTGTAAGCATCAAGCACTTCCCCATAGCTTTTAAGCACATCAACTACTTCAACAACATGTGTTTCGCTTTCAGCAAGTAAAGTTTGATTTGCAAGTAATTTAGCCTTCAAATCAAGCGCGGAGGGCACCTCAGAAAAACTAACTAGTTCAGATGGGATAATTGGCATTAGCCTGCTCCTGAAAACAATTGGGCCATAGCGCCGGTGGCGGCATCACTAATACCACCAAGCCCAGCAGGTATAAGGCCAAGAGCAATCACTGCTATTGCAAGAGCTAGTGCAGGAATTGTTTCCCGCGGAGCTACAGGAGCTAGCTGCACATCTAATCGTTTTTGGATGGCTGGATCTTCCTCAGGGGTAATTGCTAAACGGCCAAAAAATGCGCGGTTAACAAGTAAGAGAAAATAAACAGCCGTTAAACCTGATCCCACCATACATAGCAAAGTAGCTAAAGGATAAATTTGAATACTGCCCCTAAACACAAGGAACTCAGAGATAAAGCCAGCCATTCCCGGCAGCCCAGCACTAGCCATAACTCCAAGGATCATTAATGTGCCGGTGAAAGGCAAACCCAGTTCTGGATTTAGTAAACCCCGCAATACTTCAAGGTCGCGAGTGCCTGTTTTGCGATAAACAACTCCCACCAACAAAAACAAAAGGGCAGAGATTAAACCGTGGCTCACCATTTGAAATACTGCACCCATCAAAGCAACCGGTGTTGCAGCTGCAGCCGCGAGAAGCACATAACCCATATGACCAACTGAGCTAAATGCCACCATGCGTTTCATATCTCGCTGAGCAATTGCTGCAAGTGATCCATATAAAACTGAAATAGCGGCCCAAATCGCCATCGCAGGAGCAAGCACAGCCCAAGCATCAGGAAACATACCTAAGCCAAAACGCAACAGGCCATAAGTTCCAAGTTTCAACAACACTCCAGCTAGCAAAACCGAAACCGGTGTAGAAGCTTGGGTGTGTGCATCTGGCAGCCAACTATGGAATGGCACAAGCGGAATCTTGATGCCAAAACCCACCAACAAGCAACCGAGCAAAATCAATTGGCTGCCCATGCCAATCCGCTCGGTTACTAGCGGGCTCAAACTAAAATCAACACTGCCATTAATAAAGGCGAGGCCTAGGAAAGCAGCTAAAATTAAAACACCTGATACAGCAGTAAATAATAAAAATTTTGTTGCAGCATACACCCTTTGGGTGCCGCCCCAAATTAATATTAGGAGCCACAATGGAATCAACTCAAGTTCATAAAAGATCAAGAAAAACAAAAGATTATTAGCAACAAATGCTCCATTAACAGCGAAGCTGATTAATAAAATTAAAGCAAAATAAAGCCGCGGTCTCTCACTTAATTCTCTTGTGCAAACCGCTGCCACAAGAGTAAGTGCGGCATTGAGAAGCACCAGTGGCAATGAAAGCCCATCTATCCCCAATTCGTAGCGCAAACCCAAACGCTCTACCCAGCTAAATGATTCCTGCAACTGCATTCCAGGCAGCTCAAGATCAAAGGCAAAAAGTAGTCTTATACTCCATAACAATTGCAATACCAACACCACAATTGCAATACTGCGCATGCGTGTTGGCGCTAACTCGCTAGGCAAAAGCAAGAAGAGCAGGGCTCCAAAAAGAGGAATCAATAGCAGGATAGATAGCATCATTTAGTCCTCAGCCCATCGACCACACAAGAGAAGCCAGTAGAAGCACAATCCCTAATACTGCCGTGAGAACATAGGTTTGCATCTGGCCGCTCACCGCTAGCTTTAAGCCCTCAGCTCCTTGCATAGATAGACCACCCAAACGATTAGCTAGGCCGGTTACAACCTCCTGATCAAAACGATTGGTTAGATCTGCAAAACCCGCAACCAAGCGAACAATCGTTGCTCGATACAACTTATCTGTATAAAAATCGTAAGCAAGAAGATCCTGCACTGCCCGCAACGGTTTTAATACAGAACGCGACCAAAAGCGATCAAGACGCACAAAGCTACCTGCCACTACGCCCAGAGCACCGCTTGCAACAACTAAGACAACGCTAGAAGTATTAATTGCCGCCAATCCAGGCACAGGATTAAGGCGTTGAAAAACAAGTGGGAGAAGAAGAACCATCACTGACAAGCTCACCATAGGTAAAGCCATCAACCAACCCACCTCAGGGGCCCTGCGGGTTTTGGGGTGGGGTGTATCTAAGAAAACCTGGCGATAAACCCGCACTAAATTAAAAGCAGTTAATAGGTTTGTTGATAGCACCACAGCAGCTAGGAATGGATGGCTGGGCAAAAGGGCCTGCACAAGCAATCCAAAACACCAAAAACAACCCAAAGGGAATAAACCCGTTAGGCCAGCACCTGCCACAAGAAAGGCGCTCGTTGTTGCCGGCATGCGGGCGCCCAAACCTCCCAATTCAGTAAGATCCTGACAATTAGTAGTGCAAATAACACTGCCAACACCCATAAAGATCAGTGCTTTTGCTAGGCCATGGGCGAATAAAAGCAGTAATGCAACTGCGGGTTGCTGAAGAGCGATAGCTATAAAAACCAAACCTAGATATGAACTAGTGCCATAGGAAAAAGCACGTTTAAGATCAACCTGGGCTATGGCAACTAAAGCTCCACCAATAGCACTAATTGTTCCTACTACTAGTAAAACATTGATAGCTAAGGGAGAAAACCGTAGTAGTGGCATAACCTTCAGAAGAACTAAGGCGCCGCAGGTAACCACTGCGGAATTACGAAGGATTGAGGCAGGATTTGGCCCTTCCATGGCCTCATCTAGCCAAAGATGCATCGGAAACTGGGCGCATTTACCCATCGGTCCGGCAATTAGCCCTAGGCCGATCAAGCTGCCAGCCAAAGGAGATAAAGCACCGCTAGCAGTGGCGGTGGCGCTCCATTCATAAAGATCATTAAATTCCAAAGATCCCGCCCATGCAGAAAGGGCAACCATTCCCATCAAAAGCAATACATCTCCAACACGTTTTGTAAGAAATGCATCCCGCGCAGCTGTAACAACTAATGGCTGCGCATACCAAAAACCAACAAGCAAATATGTTGATAAAGTGAGCATTTCCAACAAGAAAAAGCTAAAAAACAAATTACTACTTAAGACAACACCCGCCATCGCACCTTCAAAGAAACCAACAAGGGCATAAAAGCGGGCAAGCGACCACTCCTTATCCAAGTAGCCGAGGGCAAAAACCTGCCCAAGTAAACTCATTGCAGTAACAAATTCAAGTGCGGCTAAATTAGTAAGGCTTAATTCGAATCCGATTTGCAAGTTCATATCACCAACACCAAACCAGTCAAATTGCAAATGCTGAGCCCCTATTTGCAATATTTGTTGCAGCACCAAGCTGCCATGTATGACTCCTAGAAGAGTCATTATTAAATTCAAGTAAGCCGCCGGCCTTGGACCTTGGCGCTTAAACCAACCGGCAGCCCATGGAAGCGACAAAAGCATGCCACTAAATCCATAGAGGGGGATCAGCCACACATACTGAATAGATAGAGGAAGCTCAGGCTGCATATACTTAAAATCCCTGTAAAACTTTCAACCACTTAACCAATTCAGCAGCATGCTGTTGCTCTTCTTCTAGTAAAGACTTGAAAAAATTAGCATGTAAGTGATCACTGATTAACAAACAAAAGCGCATTGATTCGGTATAGTGAAATATGAGATCATTTTCAAGTTGAATATCGGCAAGCAACAAACCCTCTAAATCTTCAGCTGAACTAACAGGCCTCAATTGTGATGCAGCAGGAGCCACTCCTAGGGAAAGCATGCATTGAATAATGCGTTCGCTGTGCTGGATCTCAGCCCCAGCTTCGCTGCGAAACAGGGCAGCTGGTTCATTCAGCTGCCAAAGATCAGCTAGGCAGGCGTGGGTTATGTATTGCTGAACGGATGTTAATTCAAGGCTTAAGGCCCTACCTAGGGCCGCTAGAACCCTTGGATGAACAGAACCCATCTGCTATCAGCTCCTGCGGATGTCGCTTGCGATAAGGGCAGGTTCAACTTCAGCGTGGGGACGAGCAATGATGTGAGCGGCAACCAAGCCATCACCAACACGTTCGCAGGCATCAGCGCCAGCTCTAACCGCCGCGTTAACAGCGCCCGTTTCACCGCGAACCATCACCGTTACGTAACCGCCACCTACGAACTCACGGGCGATCAGGGTTACTTCAGCTGCTTTTGTCATGGCATCAGCTGCCTCGATCGCTGGCACTAGACCGCGGGTTTCAATCATGCCGAGGGCGATACCTTGAATTGGATTTGTCATGGCTGTTGAAAGACTACGGGTGGAAGGTTTTTTGGGGCTGCTGGTGCTGGTCTTGGGCGGCTCTACTGGAGGCGGCGTTGGAGGTGATGTTGTTGTAGAGGATGGCACGGATTGAGCTGCCGTAGGCAAAGCCTTAGTAACTTCGGCTGGAGTGGAATTTGCATCTGGGCTATTGCGACGGCTAGCAGGCTGGCGAGGTGTTGGAGTTGCCATGAGGAATGGGAATTTACTGAGGTTTAAACTTTTTGTTGATTAGCTAAGAAGGGTGATTTCTGGGTCAGCCGTCGGGGGCCCAGAAATCAATAATTCCTCCGATAGTTAGATCTGTAAATATATTTGGATCCGGGCATGCAAAACGTGCCGCTGAACCGCTAGCTGTAAAAACCCAATTCCCAGCGGAAGCACCAACCGGATCAACAGCAACGCTTAGTTTTCCTTTATTACTGCGCAACACCCGCAGGTTCATGTGGCCTAAACCAGCCACCCGATGGGTACATACAAGGGAGCCGATAACTTGCATAATTTCCATCAATTAACCACCGCTGGAGCTGCTGGTTTAGGTGGCTCAGGTTCCCAATGATCGATGATGCCAACAATTGTTAAATCGCTGGGATAAGACTTACTACCAGCTGCTTCTCTTGCAGCGGAGCTACCTACGCAGATCACCCAATCGCCCGGGATGCACCCAACTGCATCAACAGCAACTTTTTGGGTACTGCCGTCAAGTACTACTTGAAGGTGTTTGTGTTCAAAATCAGGAATGCGATTAGTGGAAACCAAAGGCTTCACAACTTTACAAATAAGCATGTTAATGACCTCCGGGGGTAGGGAAAGTAATGCTGGAACTAACGGTTTCTGCAGCCACAAAACGATCGCGATCTCGAACAGACAACAACAAATGAAGCAAGCCTTGTTGATATAAATCTGAATATCTTTGTTTTATGGCTGCCATCACCCTTTCTCCATGGGAAATAGCCCTTTGCCTTGCGCCAGGCACTTTGCCGCGATAATCAAAACGAACCACCACCGGAATAGGAAGACCGCGAGAAACATTTAAACCCGTAAATATTTTTACTCCCACATCAAGATCTGCGGTGCTCTCTTCAACAGTATCTACATGGGCAAAATAGGTGAGGTTGCGTAGATGAATCTCCTTAAAACCGATGCCAACGCCAATAAAGCGTTCGGCATGACCGGCATCAGCGTAAGCACCATCGTGAAATTCCTTCACATAATCGATTTGGGAGATGTTGTTTTCAAACAACTGGGCGATAAAACGCACCATGCCTTGATCAAGTTCCCCTTGCACCGCAGCTTCAACCATTTGCAAGATTTTTTCTCTTGCCCCATGAGGTGAAAGTAAATAGGTGGATTCATATACATCTTTTGCATCCAACCATTGATCTAAAAGCGCCTTGCTATCGCGATCCGGCACATGCACCCGAATTGCGTCTGTATCTGTATCTATCCCAAGCAGCAACAGATCAACTGAGGCGCCACAACAAAAGCTGTTTTCAACCGCCACCCTGAAAGCCTGTAGCCGTTCCATGCCAGCGGCAGCGGCAGCCGCATCATTAGATGAATGGGCAGCACAACCTTCATGGCTTGGATTTAAAGAACTGAAGTGATATACCACCGCCTTTAGGTAACGGGTTGGTTCGTGGGCGCTGTTTGGTTGTGCTTCACGAAAACGTAGATGTTCGGTTTTAACCCAACGATCAACTGTGTTTTCAACATCGAACATCGCGCCGGCATGGGGGCGACGTCGCACACAGCTAAAGGGAATACGCAAACCAAAAGCAATGGCATGGGCTAAGCGGCCGTCAGCGCAGGGGGTGATATCGAGCAAATGAAAGCCGCAATCAATTAGTAGCCGTTCAAAATCTGCTGCGCTTGCTCCATCGAGGGGGTCTGTTTCAAAAAAAGATTTGCTGGTTTGTTCGTAGACTTCAAATACACACCACGCAAACAAGCGGCGCATATCAAGCTGAGTGACCCATGCCATCTCAAGGATTGGCAATGGCAACTCAAAACCTAGTTGCTCATTCGCAAGCCGCTGCGCATCTACAATGAAGCTTTTCTCATGTTGCAAAGCAGAGAGCTGTTGCAACACCGGAACAATGCGATCGAATGACGCCTTTACCCGATGGTCGTAGTTGTGTAGGCGAGCATTGGCGGCAACATCACTCAAACAGTGCGGTGATCTTGCCCTAGGGCTTGAGTAAACCAACGGTCGGCGCCTTGGAGCCGTGGGCTCCATGGGCCTATCGTTGTGTGACGCACGGCGCAACATCAACCGCGGGCACCTCCAGACACGGTGACCAATGAACCTTTATCTGTACTGCCACTAGAACCTGTAACTCGGCAGGTGGGAACTACAACATCTTCATTGCGTTTCTGTTGCATAGCAGCCATGGAATTTTGAATTCCAACCCTGGAGGGATTCCTGCGGCGAGCAGAAGGGCCCTCAGTGCCGGTTACACGCTTGCCGCGATCCCAATCATCGCCAGTAATTTTATGGCCAGAGCCCTCGCCGGTTACCCGGGAAACGGGCTCCTGCTCAGCAGCAACTTGAGCTGTTGCACCAGTTTTGGCGCTTACAACAGCTCTACTGGGGGCTGGGGTGCGATCAAACCGAAATTGTTCAGTGCCTGTTACCTTTCCGCTTGCCATATCGAAGGGTCCGGTAATTCGGCCACCCTGCTCATAGGTGCTACCGGTAACAGCCCCACCTTTTTGGCGTTGTTCCTGGGCAGAACGGGCAGGGGATTGCACGCTGAAACGCTGCCAATTGGTACCCGCTAGCGGTTGAGGGAAATCGGGCTCAGCGCCAGTTTTTATGCCGCAGGCTCCCTGCAGCTGATCGGCTCCCACATAGGGAGTGCCGGTAACGTTTTCACAGGCACCGCGCTCTGCGCCTGTCATCACTCCACCAATACCTGGTTGCAAACCGGTGAGGGGGCTTGCTGAATTACGCGGAGTGCGGGCCTGGATGCCAGCGGCCGCGCTGGGGGAGCAAAAATTGCCAGCCTGTTCCATACCTATGTATGGAGTACCAGTAACAATTTTGCAGGTACCAGGTTCATCACCGGTAACTTTTTCAGATCTACCGGTATAAGTGCCACTCACAACTTGACTGCGATTTGTGAGGCTAAATCCCACCTTGGCTGACTCTGGGGTGGGGCTGGAGCCGCAGAAGCGTTCGTATTGCTGGCTACCCACATATTCATCACCGGTTACCAAACGGCAAGTGCCCGGTTCATCACCGGTTACTTTGTCGCTGCGGCCCACATGAGTTCCTGTGATACCTGTTCCGCGCAGAGTGCTCAAGCTGCTCACTTTTGTGGCTGCGCGGCCCCCCACAGGGGGCTCATGGCCGAGATATTGATCTCCAGTTAGCTGCAAACCGGAACCGCTTTCATCGCCAGTTACCTTCTCGCTGCGGCCCACCATCACACCAGAAACAGCCTGACCACCAAGGGTGTGGCTACGACCCACCTTGCGCACACTTGGAGTAGTTGTTCCGCAATATGCAGCGGATTGATTCGCTGATATGTATTCAGTGCCTGTAACTGATTTACAGGTGCCTGGCTCATCGCCGGTTACCTTCTCGCTGCGGCCCACTTCATTGCCAGTAACGCGATTGCCATGGCTGGTGGCACTAACACGCACTTTGGCCGGCTGCTGGGAGGCCGGTTTTGTTTGGCAAAAAGTTTGAAAAACTTCAGCACCAAGATATTCAGTGCCGGTAATTGCTCTGCAAGTGGCAGCTTCGTTACCTGTGGTTTTTATTGAGCGGTTGGCCTGGGTGCCAGTAACGGTTTGCCCAGCCAAGGTTTCGCTAACACCCACTTTCCAGGTGGCGTCGTCTGCAGCAGTTTGCTTAGAACCGTGGCGATTTGGGCCGCTGGGGCGACTAGAGCTGCTGCTGCCATTTCCTTTTGCTCTAGTGATTGCTGCGGCTCCGGTTTTGCTGCGCAGTTCACGAATTTTTAGAGCCAGCTCGCGGCTGCTGATATCCGGATTGCTCTGACGCATCACAGCAGCGGTGCCGCTTGCTTGGCTGGTATTAGCTGATTTTCCACCCTTAGCCAGGGCCTCGCGACGGGCGATCACCAAGGCTCTACTTGGATTGTGCTGGCTGTGGCGACGGAGGGGTTGTTGAGCGTTAGAGCGTGTATTTGTGCTGGGGGTAGGAGTTGAAAAAATTGAAGCGGGGGCAGCTTCAACAACTGCATTGCGCACCGGAGTTACAACTGCTTTTTCAGCCTGTTTTGCAAGATCACTTCTTGTGCGATCACTGCTGATTTCAGCTCTCTTTCCCCTACGGCTTAGGGCCTCACGGCGGGCAAGAGCAAGATCTCTACTTGGATTTGAAATGCGATTACGGCTCATGTTGTGGCTGGGGGCTGCCAAATGAAAGCTGTGGGTTGGTTTTGGCGATGCAACAGAAACCACAACAGCTGGAGTGATGGTGCGGCTAGGTCGCGCTTCATGGGCACTACGCACTCGGCCAGCGCTGCTAGAAAAACGCTTCTCTGCGGTTTTTCCTCCACTTGACAGCGCCATACGCCTCGCCAGTGCTGCATCGCGACTCGACTGCTGTGCCATATTCGCCCCCTATAAAAAAAACTTGTGTAATGGTCCCCACCGAAGTGGGGACCGAATTGATGCGCTAATCAGCGCGCTTCGAAAACCACAAAGCAAGAACCTTGGCTTTGGGTGTATGCGTCGTAGCCCACCAAACGAACGTGGTGGTCGGGGTAGGCACGGTGGCAACCCTCGAGTTCACTAACAATCACGCCCAGATCCTTTTCACCGAAGAACGGCAATTTCCAATACGACCAATAGATCGACATTGAACGGCTGGGATGAACATGTTCCACCACAGGGGTCCAGCCCTGGGCGACGATGTAGGCGATCTGGTCGTAGATCTCGTCCTGGGTCATCGGCGGTAAAAAGCCGAATGTCTCCAGGGTGGCGACTGTTTGATAGTCACCCACGGTGCTCTTAAAGGGCATGGGGATCCTTAGTTGATGAGGTTTAGGGGAAGCCGATTCAAATCAGGCGTTACACGTCGAGCTTGTCAACGGTGTCGAACTCGAACTTGATCTCTTTCCAAGTTTCGAGGGCAATAGCCAGCTCTGGGCTGTGCTTCGCGGCTTCCATAAGGATGTCGCGGCCTTCCTTTTCAATTTCGCGGCCAGCATTGCGAGCCTTAACGCAGGCCTCAAGGGCCACACGGTTAGCAGCAGCACCAGCAGCGGAACCCCAGGGGTGTCCGTGGGTACCACCACCGAATTGAAGAACGGAATCGTCGCCGAAAATTGCCACCAGGGCAGGCATGTGCCAAACGTGAATACCGCCAGAAGCAACGGCAAACACACCAGGCATCGAGCCCCAGTCTTGATCAAAGAAGTTACCGCGAGTGCGGTCTTCAGGAACAAATGATTCCCGAAGTTGATCGATATAGCCAAGGGTGGTTTGGCGATCGCCCTCGAGCTTGCCCACCACGGTGCCGGTGTGAAGCTGGTCACCACCAGACAAACGCAGGCACTTTGCCAATACACGGAAGTGAATGCCGTGCTTGGGGTGGCGATCGATCACAGCGTGCATCGCACGGTGGATGTGCAAAAGCATTCCGTTCTTGCGGCACCACCTCGACAAACCGGTGTTGGCAGTAAAGCCACCGGTGATGTAGTCGTGCATGATGATCGGCTGGTTGAGTTCTTTTGCAAACTCAGCCCGTTCATACATCTCTTCAGGAGTATTGGCGGTGCAATTGAGGTAGTGCCCCTTGCGCTCGCCGGTTTCCTGCTCGGCCAATTTCACAGCTTCTGCAACGAACTCGAAACGGTTCTGCCAACGCTGGAAAGGCTGGGAGTTGATGTTTTCGTCGTCCTTGGTGAAATCAAGGCCACCGCGGAGACATTCATAAACAACCCGACCGTAGTTTTTACCGCTCAAGCCCAATTTTGGCTTGATGGTGCAACCCAGTAAGGGACGGCCGTATTTGTTCATACGGTCGCGCTCTACCTGGATGCCGTTAGGGGGGCCGCCGCAGGTTTTGATGAAGGCCAAGGGGAAACGAATGTCCTCTAGGCGCAGATGGCGGAGGGCTTTAAAACCAAAAACGTTGCCTACCAAGGAGGTGAGAACGTTTGTGATCGAGCCTTCTTCAAACAGATCGAGGGGATAGGCGATGAAGGCATAAAAAGCCTCTTTGTCGCCAGGCACCTCTTCGATGCGATAGCAACGACCTTTGTAGAACTCAAGATCTGTTAGGAGTTCCGACCAAACGGTGGACCAGGTGCCCGTGGAGGATTCAGCAGCTACAGCAGCAGCTACCTCTTCCCTTGGAACGCCCTCCTGGCCTGTGCACTTAAAACACGCCAGTAGGTCGGAATCGAGGGGAACGTAGTCAGGAGTCCAGTAAGTGTCCCTGTACTCCTTAACCCCTGCGTCGTACTTCTTGCTCATGGGGAAAAATCAGATGGATTCAGTTGGGGATTGGGTTTCGGTGTCCCTACGGGGGAACGCCTAGGCCTCAGTCCTTGGAACCCAGGAAGTTGCTGCTGCCACCAAGGGCAGGTTCAACTTCACGATGGGGGCGGGCGATGATGTGGGCGGCAACAAGGCCGTCACCAACACGTTCGCAAGCATCTGCGCCAGCGCGCACTGCAGCGTTTACGGCGCCGGTTTCGCCGCGCACCAAAACGGTTACGTAACCGCCGCCAACAAATTCACGACCGATCAGACGCACTTCTGCGGCTTTTGTCATGGCATCTGCTGCCTCAATCGCAGGCACGAGGCCGCGGGTTTCAATCATGCCGAGGGCAATGCCCATTGTTTCGCTTGCCATTGCCAGCTCCTTAAGGGGGGGCGGAAAGTTCGCCGCTAACACTGCTCCGGCAAAGGCGCATCCGTCAAGATGTTTGAGACCCCTAACCAATCAGCGTCTTAAGGGGGTGATATAAGCAACCCTTATCAATTAAACTTTTATCTTTACAATATTTTTTCAAAGAGGTTGAGCATCGGCCACGAATGCAACGCCGCCGTAATAACTAAAAATCGAATTCAGAGTTGGTTTCAACTGCTCAATTGTGGCTTCATCGCAAAAAACAATTACGTGGGCATTTGCTCCTAAACCACTGAAATCCATCGATTCCGAAACCACATCGCCACCCCGGCCTTGCCCCGTTACATGACGCATCACTGAATAGCCAGGGGCGCCGGCTTGTTTGAGAGCGTTAAGCACTTTGTCGAGCTCGCGCTCACTCATGATCAAATCAAGACGTTTCATTAATCAACCTGCAGGGATAAAACGCTGGATAAGCGCCATGTATAAAGGAATACCAACTATTATATTAAATGGGAAAGTAATGCCAAGTGAACTGGATATATAGAGGCTTGGATTCGCCTCTGGAACCGTCATTCGCATGGCGGCGGGCACAGCGATATACGAGGCGCTCGCACAGAGCACCATAAATAGCAAACTATTGCCTTGCCCTAAATCTAAAAAGAGCGCAATTGCCAGGCCAAAAGCAGCATTTAATAAAGGCATCAACAACGCAAAACCAATTAGAAACGCACCCGCTTGACGCAGATCGCCAAGGCGTTGAGCGGCGATTATTCCCATGTCCAGCAGGAAAAAACAAAGAACTCCGTAAAAAAGTTTCCCCGTAAAAGGCTCCATCTTTTCTATACCGCTCGGATTAAACCATGCAACTAGAAAACCAATAATCAGGCTGCCAACCAATAGATAAACAGAGCTATTAAGAAAGGCTTCTCTCAATAAAGGGCCCCAGCTTGAATTAGCATCACTAGGCCTATTTTGAGCCGCTAATTTAACTAACAATAGCCCAACTATTATGGCTGGAGATTCCATCAATGCCAATGCTGCTACCATAAATCCATCGGAGGGAATATTCAATACCCTAAGGAAACTTTCAGCCGTTATGAATGTAACCGCTGAAATTGATCCATAAGTGGCAGCAATAGCAGCAGCGTTGAATACATCGAAGCGATTTCTTAATATAAAAAAGCAGTAGATTGGCACTATAATAGACATAAAAACTGCCGCTAAAATTGTATAAATCACATTTCCAGCTAAGCCACTATGTTGAAGCTCAACTCCGCCTTTAAAACCGATAGAAAGTAATAAATAAAGTGAAAATAATTTGGGCAATGGGGCAGGGATCTCTAGATCAGTGCCCAACAGCACCGCAAATACGCCAAGAAAAAAGAACAAAATTGCTGGGGACAGCAAATTTTGTAAAACCAGGCTTGTATCCAAAGGTTTTCTTTAGGGCGTCCAGGTCTACTGGAATTCAGCAGGGCTGTCAAAGAGCAGAATGGCTAAATCAACGCAGCTACAGGGTGAGTAGAAACCAAAAAATACTTGTAATTGCAAGCGGTAATCCCAGCAAGGTGAATGAAATCAGGGCAATGCTTGCTCCTGTTGCCCTTGATGTTCAACAACAACCGAAAGGTTTAGAAATTGAAGAAACCGGTAGCACCTACCTTGAAAACGCCCGCTTAAAAGCCTCACAGGTGGCACTTCTGTGCGGCAACTGGGCCCTGGCAGACGATTCAGGGCTTGAAGTGGATGCTTTAGGGGGAGCGCCAGGGATTTTTTCGGCCCGCTACGCCCCGAGTGATAAGGAACGAATTGATCGACTTCTCCATGAATTGAAGCAAAGCCTTTACAGAAGTGCTGGATTTCATAGCGCCGTGGCACTTTCAGATCCCAGCGGCACCATTCGCCTGGAGGCGGAAGGCCTTTGTAGAGGTGAAATTTTGATTGCACCAAGGGGAGATGGCTTTGGCTACGACCCTGTGTTCTGGATCAAGGAAGCAAATAGCACCTACGCGCAACTTCCCGCCCATCAAAAAATGAAGCTGGGTAGTAGGGGTAAGGCCATCAGGGCAATTGCAGCTGAAATGGGATCTTTAATGGGGTTTTAAAAGTTCCCTTAGCGTGAATTAATGCTGCCCACCGCCCGCATTGCAGCAGCGGCAGCTTCCTCTACATCGCCCTCTTTGCCTGCAAGGGTAAGCCGGCCAAAAGCGCCAACAGCTTTCACATCCACCACAGTGATGTTTGAGGATTTTTCAGCTTCGTTAGCTGCAATCAGCACGTAGCCAGCCGGTTCAGTTTCAAGAATGAACATGCTCATCCCTGCTTGGATCATCGAACCACGGCGATTCAAGCGATTGATCAACACCGCGTGATCAGGGGTAATGGCGCGGATTATTTCAGTCCAACTAACAGTGCAGGGGCTACGGCGATCAATGCTGCTGCCAATTGCTTCGAGCACAACTTGGCCAGAATGCAGCACATTGCTCTGATCGCGATGGTAAAGACCGAGGGAACCAAAAGCCCGCTCTACCACCATTTGGCCAAGGCGCACAGTGCTGGCTTTTAAGGCAATATCCGTAACTCGGTGCACCGCCATACCAGGAGACACCTCTAGCCAAAGGCAGGCATCACCAGGAATTGGCAAAAATCCCTGAGATACCGTTCCCATGTATGACGCTAACTGCGGCTGCAAGGAATCCAGAAATACGTAGGTGCGCAACTGGATTGAACCCACCTGACCGCCCTGGCGGGAAAGGCGTCTGCCCTCGCTATCTGTTGTAACAGTGACGCAACTAGGGCCTACAGGCACATCAACCTGAGTGCCTGTAATCGATACAGAGGCGCTGCCATCCCTTAACCCGGCTCGCCGACGCCTATTAGAGAGATCGTCAGCGAAACTTGGCAGGGCCTTTTTTATAAATACTGGCGCGACTCTACCGCTCTACCCCTTGCGTAGTTATGGGGAGTGGGTACCTTCCGGCAATAACGCAAGAGCTGCTGATGCCGAGCAAAACAGCCACCAACTCCACCGAAGCCCAACCAATTTCCAATCAAGAACCCCAAGCAAATTTCTCCGATTGGATCGCTCACGCCATGGATCAAGGGGTAAAGCCAGAACAAGCTCTTGCCTTTATTGGGCTTGGCTTAATGCAAAGGATGGGCACAGCACACGACACCAACTTCACCACCATTTGGAATGAAAGCCACGGTGAGGCCGCTGATCTGCAGAATCTGCGTCAGCGTTTGGAACTTACCGATTTAGCTGTGCGCACAGGAGCACCACTAAGCACCTCAGAAGTAGCTGTTTTATTAGGGGCTCGCCCAGGTACGCCCGTGGTGGAACGGGGCGGCTTGATTGCGCGTCGAGTGAGCCGCAATGTGTGGAAATTGAGCCGCAGTAGTGAAAGTGGCGATCGCACAAGCCCCGCTTATGGAGATGCTTTTCGTAGGCGCCTTTAAAAAAGACAAGGGGTTTGGCTCTTACCCCTTAAAAAGCACTATTTATATATGTGTTGATTAGGGCTGCGATTGGAGATCATTAAAGAAAACGGACAGCGGGAGGTGTTTTGCGGACTCACCTCAATCGTGTGGCTGCATCGCCGCATGCCAGATGCCTTCTTTTTGGTGGTTGGTTCCCGCACCTGTGCGCATCTAATCCAAAGTGCTGCAGGCGTGATGATTTTTGCAGAGCCGCGCTTTGGTACAGCAATCCTTGGGGAACGGGATCTTGCCGGATTAGCTGACGCCAACGAAGAGCTTGATCGTGTAGTTACAGATCTGCTAGTACGCCGCCCTGAAATTCGCACCTTGTTCTTAGTGGGTTCATGCCCCAGCGAGGTGATCAAACTCGATTTAGCAAAAGCTGCGGAACGGCTCAGCACGCGCCTGCGAGGCCAAGTGCGGGTGGTTAATTACAGCGGTAGTGGTATCGAAACCACATTTACCCAAGGCGAAGACAATGCTCTTACAGCCTTGGTGCCTTTTTTACCCCCCAATGATGAAAGTCAATTACTGCTGGTGGGCACCCTTGCAGATGGAGTAGAGGAGCGCTTTCTCACCCTGTTTGAACGGCTCGGCATTAGCAATGTTGCCAGCTTTCCACCCCGCAGATCAACAGAGTTGCCAAGCCTTGGCAAAGGCACAAAAGTGCTTCTGGCGCAACCATTTCTTGGTTCCACTGCCAGGGCACTTCAAAGCCGTGGCGCTCAACTTCTGAGCAGCCCATACCCCCTAGGGGTGGAGGGTAGTTGCCGCTGGTTTGAAGCGGCCGCCACAGCTTTTGGCATTGATCCTGCTCACACCGCTTCTGTGCTGGATCCCCTGGTGGAACGGGGTCGCGCGGCAGTGGCGCCCCATCGCCGCGAATTAGAAGGCAAGCGCTTGTTTCTGTTGCCTGATTCCCAGATGGAATTAGCCCTTGGCAGATTTCTACACCGCGAATGCGGAATGGAACTGGTGGAAGTGGGTACCCCATACCTTGATAGAGCGTTACAACAGCCCGAACTAGATCTCCTGCCTGCCGGATTGCAATTAAGTGAGGGGCAACATCTTGAAAAACAGCTAGATAGGGTAAGGGCTGCTAAGCCAGATCTTGTGGTTTGCGGTATGGGTTTGGCAAATCCATTGGAAGCCGAAGGTTTTGCTACCAAATGGTCTATTGAATTGGTATTTAGCCCAATTCACGGTTGCGATCAAGCGGGTGACTTAGCTGAATTATTTGCACGACCCCTAAGACGACGCGCAATGCTGGCTTTTAATTAACAAAAACTCGTAACCAAATTCCAGCAACCATGGAACTCACCCTTTGGACCTATGAAGGCCCCCCCCACGTGGGGGCAATGCGAATAGCCACCTCGATGGAAGGGGTGCATTACGTGCTTCATGCCCCCCAAGGCGACACTTACGCCGATTTGTTGTTCACGATGATCGAACGCCAAAACAAGCGTCCACCGGTTACGTACACCACATTTCAAGCTCGCGATCTGGGCGGCGATACGGCCGAGCTTGTAAAGCGTTCAATCAGTGATGCAGTGGAGCGCTTTCAACCCCAAGCCTTATTGGTTGGTGAAAGCTGCACAGCAGAATTAATTCAAGATCAGCCCGGTAGCTTGGCCCAAGGCATGGGCTTCAATCTGCCAATTGTGAATCTTGAATTACCTGCTTATTCAAAAAAAGAGAATTGGGGTGCTTCCGAAACGTTTTACCAACTGCTTCGCACCTTGCTCAAAGATCAAGCCCTTAATCCAGGTGCAGAAAAACCATCGCCAAGCCGCTGGCGCAGCGAGCAACGTAAACCGAGAGTGAACCTACTGGGCCCAAGCCTGCTGGGATTTCGTTGCCGCGACGACGTAATAGAAGTTACGAAACTACTCTCAGAACTTGGCGTTGATGTGCATGTGGCCGCACCTCTTGGGGCAAGCCCTGCAGATCTAAAGCGAATTCCAGAAGCCGATGCAAACATTTGTTTATATCCAGAAATTGCTGAAAGCAGCTGCAGCTGGTTGGAACGTCAATTAGGGATGGTAAGTATCAAAACAGTGCCAATTGGCATCGGTGCAATTCAACAATTCCGGGAGGAGTTAGCAGCGGTTTTAGAGCTTGATCAAATTCCAGCTCCACCAGATCGATCAAGAATGCCCTGGTATTCCCAATCGGTTGATTCCACATACCTCACCGGCAAACGGGTATTCATTTTTGCTGATGCAACCCATGCGATTGCAGCTGCGCGGATAGCAAGTAAAGAGCTTGGTTTTCAAGTGGTGGGCCTTGGCAGCTACTGCCGGGAGCAGGCAAGGGCTGTGCGAGCTGCCGCCCAAGAATTAGGAATTGAGGCTTTGATCAGCGACGATTACCTAGAAGTGGAAGCAGCCATGGCTGCCGCTGCGCCAGAACTTGTGCTGGGCACCCAAATGGAACGCCATAGCGCCAAAAGGCTTGGTATTCCATGCGCTGTGATTTCAGCCCCTCTACATGTGCAAGATGTGCCTGCTCGCTATGCCCCGCAAATGGGCTGGGAAGGTGCGAATGTGATTTTTGATAGCTGGGTGCATCCATTGATGATGGGCTTGGAGGAGCACTTAATCGGCATGTTCCGCCATGATTTTGAGTTTGTTGAAGGGCATATGAGCCATAAGGGCCAGAAAGCTCCCGCAGATAAACTTGTTGCAGAAGAAGCAGCTGTTCCAGCAACTGTTTCTGGCGGGTGTAGCTGGACCAGTAGCGGTAGCGCAGAGTTAGGCCGGATTCCCTTTTTTGTAAGGGGTAAAGTTAAACGCAACACTGAAACCTTTGCCCATGAGCGCGGGATAAGTGAAATAACAGATGAGGTGCTCTATGAAGCCAAGGCCCATTTCACTCGGTAACACTTTCTTCCCGGTTTCCCGGCGCCAGCCAATTTCAGCCTCACAACTTTCATACACCAACACTTGAATCCCAAATGACCGCCACCATTACCACCCCCAGCAGCAGCAAAAACAGCAGAGAAGATGGAGAAGGAAGCCTCCAGGTGCATCTAGACGACTCAATGAAAATTGAGGAAGGTGCCCTAGTTATTGCTGTTTATGGAAAAGGAGGGATCGGTAAATCAACCACCTCTTCCAATCTATCGGCGGCATTTTCGAAATTAGGGAAGCGTGTATTACAGATCGGCTGCGATCCAAAACACGACAGCACCTTCACCCTCACCAAAAAGATGGTGCCCACGGTGATAGATATTTTAGAGACTGTTGACTTTCACACAGAAGAACTAAAGCCTGAAGATTTTGTATTTGAAGGATATAACGGAGTGATGTGTGTGGAATCCGGCGGTCCACCAGCTGGCACTGGCTGCGGCGGTTATGTAACAGGTCAAACTGTAAAACTTCTAAAGGAGCATCATCTTCTAGAAGACACAGATGTGGTAATTTTTGATGTGCTCGGCGATGTGGTTTGCGGTGGTTTTGCTGCACCTCTCCAGCATGCAAACTATTGCTTAATTGTTACAGCAAATGATTTTGATTCGATCTTTGCGATGAATCGTATTATTGCAGCAATTCAAGCAAAGGCAAAAAATTATAAGGTTCGCCTTGGTGGTGTTGTAGTTAACAGAAGTAATGATACCGATCAGATTGATAAATATAACGAGAGAGTTGGCATGCGCACGATGGCCCATTTCCCAGATCTTGATGCTATTCGCCGCTCGCGTCTTAAAAAATGCACAATTTTCGAAATGGAAGCCACCCCTGAGGTGGAAGCAGTGCAAAATGAATATTTAGCTCTTGCCCAAAGGATGATAGACAATGTAAAGCCATTGGAAGCCGAATCTCTTAAAGATCGTGAAATATTTGATCTACTTGGTTTTGATTGATTAATTAAATTGCAGTCACTAGATGTGAAAATGAGTATTAAATGCTTTTAGACTCAGTTCAAAATAGTGGCTTTGCGCTTTCTTTAACACTCTTTGCTGGCCTATCAACAGGTATCGGAAGCTTGCTTGGGCTTAGCACTCGCAGATCTACAAATACATTTTTAACTTTATCACTTGGGTTTTCGGCGGGGGCGATGATATATGTATCTCTTGTTGAGATCCTGCCAAAAGCAAGGTTTGCATTGCAACCGATCCTCGGCAATAGTTTAGGTTACGGAGCTACGGTAATCGCTTTTTTTGCGGGGGTTGCATTGTGCGCCTTAATTGATCATCTATTGCCCGCCCATGATTCATCAGTAATTTTTAAGTTGCAATCTAGAGAAGAACATAGTCATACCGCATTAGGCCGTAAACGCCTTTGGCGTATGGGTTTATTTTCAGCGGTGGCAATTGCGATACATAATTTTCCCGAAGGGCTTGCAACTTTTCTTGGGGCACTAAATAATCCAAAACTTGGCGTGAGTATTGCAGTAGCAATTGCTATTCACAATATCCCTGAAGGTTTAGCAGTATCTGCACCTATCTACTTCGCTACGGGCAGCCGCAGCAAGGCTTTCTGGTATTCATTTTTATCTGGATTGGCGGAACCAATCGGTGGACTAGTGGGATATTTCCTATTTCGTTCATTTCCAAATCAACTGGTGTTTGGCCTTGTATTTGCCGCTGTTGCAGGCGTGATGCTTTACATCTCATTTGATGAATTGCTACCTGCAGCCAAAGAATATGGCGAACATCACCATGCAATTTGGAGTTTGATTGCAGGCATGGCTGTGATGGCTTTGAGCTTGGTTTTGTTGGCTTAATAAGTGAGTAAAACTGTGCCCTGATGGGTTCTTCACTACTCAGCACTTTGTTGTTACTCCTAGTGGGATCTCTACTTGCTCGGCTTACTGCTAACCGCTTAAAAGGTTTGGCGCTGCCGGCGATTGTACTGGAACTTGTGGTGGGCTTTTTGCTTGGTAATAGCTTTTTGCCCTACAGCCGCATTGCACCCCTAGCCGGGCTTACTGAATTAGGAGTGCTCACACTTTTTTTATGGTGGGGCTTGAGGTGCAAGGCGGCCTACTGGGTTCAAGACCTGCAGCGGTGCTGCGCACCGTGCTGCTTTCTGCGCTCACGCCCTTGCTGGCTTGGTGGCCATTGCAACAGGGATTTGGGCTTTCAAATGCCAGCACAATTCTGTGCGTGGCCGTTCTTAGTGCCACGGGCACTGGCGTAACCCTGCGGGCACTAGGCCAAGCAAATGCTCTACACACCGCATCGGAGCGATTACTGGTGGGTGTTTCCGTGCTGGATGATTTACCTGCTATCGCCTTGCTTACCGCATCAGTTGCCATGGGAGCAGCACCGGGTAACACAAGCCCATTGCCAGCGATTGCTATTGCGTTGATGTTATTGAGTATCCCTATAAGTAAATGGTGGCTGAAGCGCTATGGCCCCTGGCAACCAGATTTATTGGAGGTGCTGCTGCTGTTAATTACTTGCAGCTGGATTGGCGAAGTAGGCCAGCTCACCAGTTTGCTCGGCGCCCTTTGGGGCGGAGTGCTGCTTAACCGCATAGCGCCGATGCCAGCCGGGGGAAAAGAAGCTGCAAACCTGCGCAGCAACCTGGCACTTCTTTCTGAGGTGTTTTTGCCCCTTTATTTCATCAGCGTGGGCATGCGGATTCAGGCAAGCACGTTGCTCCAACCTGGTGCTTGGGCCCTAGCCCTAAGCCTGGTTGTGCTGGCAATCGGCTGCAAACTGATCTGCGCCTTTGGCATCAACCAAAAAGATCAAGCTGCTGGGATTGATCGCTGGGTAGTGGTGTTTGGTTTGATTCCACGCGGCTTGCCGGGCTTGGTATTTGCAACCACTGCC
>NZ_CEXBMR010000009.1:0-9938 GCF_982614295.1 Synechococcus sp. | reverse complement strand
GGTGTTTGGTTTGATTCCACGCGGCTTGCCGGGCTTGGTATTTGCAACCACTGCCAGCTAAGCCAAAGCATCTATGGCCTGCTCCAAAGCCCCATAACAACACTGAAGCTGGGAATCACTAATACAGAGAGGCGGCAACAAATACACCACATTGCCGAGAGGGCGCAAATACACGCCTAGCTCTAGGCAATGCCGTTGGATCTGTTTACCCACTGGGTTGAGATAGCTGTTTTCACCGGCATTCACTTCAAAGGCGGCCATGCTGCCCAAGCAACGCGGTTGCCGCACCAATGGGTTAAGGCTGAGCTGTTTCAATAAAGGAATATGCCGCTCCTCAAAACCACTAAACCGCTCGGAGTATTGCTGCAGCAACTCAAGGCTTGCTAAGGCAGCGGCGCAACCCAAAGGATTAGCCGTAAAGCTATGGCCATGGAAAAAAGTGTCGGTTGGCCGTTCACTAATAAATCCTTGATAAAGCCGTTCACTAGCCATCGTTGCGCCCATTGGCATAAAACCACCTGTAAGCCCCTTCGAGAGAGCCATCAGATCAGGTTTTATGCCCGCTTTTTCGCAGGCGAATAGTGCTCCAGTGCGGCCAAAACCAGTAAAAACCTCATCGGCAATTAGCAGCGCTCCAGAGCCCTGCACCATTTCCGCCACTGCTCTTAGGAAGCCTGGACGCACTTGGCGCATACCACTAGCACCCTGAAGCAAAGGTTCGAGAATCACCGCTGCAGTTGGTGTCTCCAACGCCAACGCCAACTGGCTTAAGGCCTGCTGCTCCCGCAATTCCACACTGTTATCGCCCCAATGGCAATGGGGCCAAGCAACCCTTGCCACATTAAAAAGCAGTGGTTCATAGGCTTCGGTGAATAAAGAACGATCACCTAAAGCCATAGCTCCGAAGGTGTCGCCGTGATAGGCACCTTCAAAAGCAATGAGCTGATACCTCTTGCTGCCTTGATTCCTCCACCATTGCCAGGCGATCTTTAATGCCACCTCTACCGCCGTGGAGCCGTTATCAGAAAAGAAGAGCCGATCTAAGCCGGTAAGGGCACTTAATTTGGTTGCCAAATCTTCAGCTGGTTCATGGCTGAAATTGGCGAAAATCACCTGCTCCAGTACCACAGCCTGGCGGGAAATTGCTGCGGCAATGCTGGGTTCAGCGTGGCCATGCAGGGTTACCCACCAACTACTAATCGCATCGATTAACACCCTGCCATCATCAAGCTCCAGTTCACTACCTTTGGCGCAACGCACCCGCATTGGCGTTGGGCTCGAAACCACTTGGGTAGTGGGATGCCACAAGTGGGAATGCCATCCCGTTGTTTCAGCGAAATTAGCTATGAGCTTCTCCTTTGAGGCGCCACTGCCGCCAGATTTTTTCTAGCTCTAGGTATAAAAAGAAAAGTAGGCTAAACCCAACACAAATGAGTAGATCATGCCCCTTTAAAGCTGTGGTGCCAAAGAAGTTTGAAAGCCAAGGCACATAAAGCAGCAATAATTGCAGGCCAGAAGTGAGCAGCACTGCCCAGATCAGCCACGGATTTGAAAAGGGTGCCACTTGAATTAAAGGTAAATCGCTGCGGGCCGATAGGGCATGACCCATCTGCGCTAGGCAAAGGGTGGTGAATACCATTGTTTGCCAAGGGGCATTAGTTCGAGATGCGTAGAACATCAAAGCGATCACAATTAACGCAAATATCACACCAACTCGCAGAATGTAACGGCCAATGCCGCGGGCAAAGATTGATTCGCCAGGTTCAGCTGGGGCCCTATCCATCAAACCTTTTTCGCCGGGTTCAAGGGCTAATGCCAAAGCTGGAACTCCATCTGTAACCAAATTCATCCACAGGATTTGCAAAGGCGTTAAGGGCACACCAACCAAGCCCAGCAATGGCGCAGATGCAATTGTGATTAATTCACCTACATTACTACCTAAAATATATTTAACAAATCGACGTATATTTGCATAAACCAATCTTCCCTCTTCTACAGCATTAACTATGGTGGCAAAATTATCATCTAATAACACCATATCTGCAGCTTCTTTGCTCACTTCAGTTCCTGTGATCCCCATCGCTACGCCGATATGAGCTTGCTTTAAAGCTGGAGCATCGTTAACACCATCCCCGGTCATTGCTACCACCTGCCCCCTTGCCTGCAGAGCTTTCACAATGCGCAACTTCTGCTCAGGTGGCACCCTTGCATAAACGCTGCTCTTCATCACCACCTCCTGCAGGCGCTCATCATTAAAACCTTCCAATTCACGGCCGAGCACCACCTCAGCATCTAGATTGCATAAACCAATGCCAGCGCCAATCGCTTTTGCCGTAAGCGGGTGATCGCCAGTGATCATTACAGGGCGAATACCGGCTTGGCGGCAGGTGGCAATCGCCTTAATAACCTCTGGTCGGGCTGGATCCAGCTGAGCCATTAAACCTAAAAGCACCTGATCATCTAATTCATGGTTTGGGCTTTCATGGTGGGGAGCGCAGGCAAAAGCCAGCACTCTTAAACCTGCTGCCGCTAGGCCCTGAGCTTGATCCAGCCACCACTGCTGTTGTTCTAGTGAAAGGGTCGCAACACCAGAAGCATCAATCCAGCGCTTGCAATTGCCAATAATCACCTCAGGCGCTCCCTTACTGATCAAGAGCCGAGTGGAACCGTTTGCTAACGAACCAAGGGGGGCTTGCAATTCACCGCTGAGATCTTGCAACCACACAGCCATCAGCTGACGCTCTGAACTAAATGGAATCTCAGCAACACGCTTGAACTTGCTGCGAATTGCAAACGCATCGATGCCAGCTTTTGCTGCCACAACAACAAGAGCGCCTTCAGTGGGATCGCCAAGGATCTCCCAATTCTTTTCGGCATCTTGCTTTAACTCGGCATCACTACACAACACACCGGCATGCAATAACAACTGCCTTGCTTCAGCGCTGGAGCCGGGGGAGGAATTTTGAGGTGGGGTGAGCAGCCTGCTGGTGAGCATGCCGCTGGGGGAGTAACCCACCCCAGTAACAGCCACACTTTCAGTGCCAATGCGCAATTCCTGCACCACTTGGCGGTTTTGAGTGAGGGTGCCGGTTTTATCGGAGCAAATAACCGTTACTGAACCGAGAGCCTCCACCGCTGGCAAACGCCTTATCAAAGCGGCCCTCTTAACCATGCGTTGAGTGCCTATAGCGAGGGTAACGGTGATAACAGCAGGTAGGCCTTCAGGCACAATCGCCACTGCCATAGATAGCGACACCTCAAGCAAGTTAAGAAGGGATTGCCCCAGCAGGGCACCTAGCAGCATCACCAGCGCCACGAGAGCCAATGCGCCGATTACCAATACCTTTGCAAGGCCATCAAGGCGTTGCTGCAACGGGGTGCTCTCTCCCCCTGCAGTGTTAATCAACTCAGCAATTTGGCCTAATTCGGTGGCCATTGCAGTGGCTGTTATCAGCGCTACTCCACGGCCGCGCACCACTTCAGTGCCCTGAAATAAGCAATTGGTGCGCTCAAGCACAGGTGTATGGATATCAAGCAGCAAGTTGGAATTTTTAAATACCGTTTCCGCTTCACCGGTAAGAGCCGATTCCCGCACGCCAAGTTCAGCCACTTCAATTAAACGCGCGTCAGCTGGAACGCGATCACCAGCTTCAAGGCGTACTACATCGCCAACAACAAGTTCTTCACTACTTATACGTTGCCATTCAGCATCACGTTTCACCTGCACCATCGGCTGCGCCATGTTTCGCAAGGCAAGCAAAGCCTGTTGAGCTTTACTCTCCTGCAGAAAACCAAGCAAACCGTTTAAGCCAACGATCACCAAAATTGCAATCGCATCTTTAGGGAACACCTCCTTATGGAGGGCTACCGCCGCAGATACCGCTGCCACCGCAAGCAACATCAGCAACATCACGTTGCTGAATTGATCCCAAAGAATTTTCCAGGTGCTGCGACCCTGGGCTAGCTCCAAGCGGTTTGGCCCTGCAGCCGCAAGCCGGCGAACCGCCTCAACCCGGCTCAAACCTGTAGGAAAGCTTGCCAATTCCTGCAAACACTGCTCTGAAGTGAGGCTGTGGGAGTGAATCACTTGAGGGCGAGACAACTTGGTAGTAAAAATTCTTTGAAGTTTAGAGGTAGGTTGTGATGTATGGATAAAAAATTCATCCCAAAAAGTGTTGCTGCTTTGCAGCACCGGCGTGAGCGGCTCACGGTGCCACAATTCACAATATTAACAGGATTGTTAGTAATAATTGTGGGTACTTTTTTACTTTCATCAGATCTATGTTCAAGTGACTCTGTGGGCCTTTGGGAAGCTTTATTTACTGTTACTTCTGCGATTACAGTTACCGGCTTATCAATAATTGTTGTAGATCAAGATCTAACAATTTTGGGGCAAATTGTACTAAGCGGATTAATTTTAGTTGGCGGCCTTGGCTTAATGGCCATCACAACATTTTTACAAGGTTTTGTGCAAGGGCGTTCGGGCCTGAGGCAACGCTTAGATAAAGGTCGTGCCCTTGATGAATTTGGCGTTGGCGGCATAGGCCCCACTTTTAAAGGCATTTTGATATGCGCCGCTTGGGTGATGGGTATTGGTGCTGCCGTGCTCTACTTTTTTGGTTTTACTGATATTGAAAATCCAGCCAAAAGAGCATGGGCTTCAATATTTCATGTGATCAGCGCTTACAACAACGCTGGATTTGGGCTGTGGGCTAATAATCTAGAAAACTACAGAGACAACATCGTTGTAAATGCAGTTATTGCTTCAATGATTGTGATTGGGGGTATTGGTTGGTGGGTAACAAATGATTTATGGGCAAATCGAAAACGCTTGAAAATATTAAAGAGCTTAAGCCTCCACACCAGGCTGGTATTACGAACAACTGCTGTTTTAATAGCTTTAGGTTGCTTAGGACTTATTTTTACAGAGCATTTTGGCCTTGAGGCTGGAGCAATATCGCAATTTAATTTATTGCAAAAATTCCAAATAAGTCTTTTTCAATCAATCAGCACTCGCACCGCTGGGTTTAACACCATTCCTCTATCGGCCAAATCAATAACTGATGCTGGTTTACTTTTGATGATTGTATTAATGTTTATTGGAGCCAGCCCAGGTGGCACAGGTGGCGGCATAAAAACCACAACATTTGCAATCTTAATGGGTGCCACCCGTTCTACTTTGCAAGGGCGGCATAATGTATTAATGCACCGCCGCATGATTCCGGATCGCACTGTATTAAGGGCGGTGGGAGTTACGATTGCTTCGCTATTATTTGTTGTATTGATGGCACTTTTATTGGGGATAGGCCCAACTGCTATCGGCCTTCCAAATCACCAGAACTACAGTTTTATTGAAAAGCTTTTCACATGTGTCTCCGCCTTTGGCACTGTGGGGCTTGATCTAGGCGTAACTGCAAACCTCAACCGCTGGGGGCAACTTGTGCTAATGGTTGGCATGTTTGTTGGCCGAATCGGCATTTTGCTCTTGCTTTCCGCCATCTATGGCAGCACAGCTGAAACCAGGGTGGGTTATCCCAAGGAAGATTTGTATGTGTAAGGTTTTCGAGTAGAAATATGGCAATTGAAACTTCAAATATGAATCAATGGTGGCAGTGGAGCAACAACGGCGAAGCGAGGGGTTTTGCAGTGATTGGAGTGGGGCGTTTTGGTTCATCTGTTTGCGCTGAATTGCTGCGCTCTGGAGCAGATGTGTTGGCAGTTGATTCGAGCCAACGGGCCATAGATGAATTGAGACATTTTGATGCCTCAATTGAAAGCCGAGTGGTGGATTGCACTGATGAAGAAGCCATGCGGGCCGCTGGGGTATTAGAACTAGCCACTGTGGTAGTGGCGATCAGCGAACCGATAGAAGCGAGTATTACCGCCACCTTGATTTGTAAAGATACCCCTGGCACAAAGGTGAAACAGGTGATCGCTAGGGCAACAAGTGATCTTCACCAAAAAATGCTGGAACGGGTTGGTGCCGATCGGGTTGTTTTCCCATCAAAGATGCAAGGCAGGAGATTGGGAATGGAACTTATTCGCCCTAATTTACTAGAACAGCTCAGGCTAGATGATATAAATAGTATTGAAGAGATAAAAATACCCCAGGAATTTATAGGGAAATCTTTACGCGAAATTAATCTGCGTAAGCATTACAATGTGAGCGTTCTTGCTGCAGGGCCAAGCGGTAAACTATTTGTTAATCCTCCCGCTTCTCACATTCTGCAAGCTAACGAGCTACTTGTGGTAATGGGATCAAATGAAGCTCTGAGGGCACTGCCAGGTAGCTGACAACTAACTACAACTAAAACTATATTAGGAAATCAGTTTAAACCAACTAATTTACTAGATAAATCCCAAACTTTTTCTGCTGTTGCAAGGTCAGTTATCTTACTTGATAATTGCTGTTGAAATTGTTGCTGATTTTTTTTCTGCCTATTTCCCCAACTCCAATGCACACCAGAAGCTTTGAATTCATTCGAATCAACTACTTGAGCGACGCGATTACCAGCCAGTTCTTGGCTTACATAACCACCGGTAACATTTTTTTGAAACCAGGGAAAGATTCGCTGGAAGGCGGGGAAACTATGGCGAAACAATGGGCTATCAGCTACGCATCCTGGATATAAAGAGCTAAATGTAATCCCAGTGGAGCTATGGAAACGACGATGCAACTCCAAGCTGATAATCATGTTGCAAAGTTTACTATCTTTATAAGCCTTTCCAGGTTTAAACACTTTGCCATTTGCCATGGCGATTGGATCCTTAAAACCTTGCTCAAAACCAGCTAAATTGCCTAGATCTGCCGGTGCTGGGATTGGAATTTTACCGCCAAGTTCACTTGAATTAGCTGTTACTGTGCCAAGGGTAATAACGCGTCGATCAGGGTTATCAGAATTTATTAAATCTTCCAAAAGCAATCGGGTGAGCAAGAAATGACCCAGATGATTAGTGGCCATCGTAAATTCATAGCCTTGAGCACTCCATTCCGGTTGCTTTAGTAATGGTTTATATATTGCAGCATTAATAACAAGAGCATCAAGGGGTAGATTTAAGTTGCGAAAAGATTTAACGAATTCTCGAACTGAATTTAAATCAGACAATTCAAGAGTTAGTGGAATTAAGTTTTTTGCCGAAAGCCCCAATGCTGCTGCTGCAATTTGAGCCCTGGTGGTATCACGAACCGCCATAACAACTTTGCAACCAAGATCAAGCAGTGCTTTTGTAGCCCATAATCCAACGCCAGAAGATGCACCAGTAACAATTACCAGCCGGTTTTCTCTATCAGCGGCAGGATTGATCATCAGAAAAGAATGAAGTAGTCAAAAAGTTAGGGGCTTGGTACTGCTGGCGACCAAACAACACGGCGGCGATTTGGGGCAATCCACTGCTGTTCTTGCTGGAACACCACCTGTTGACCATCGCTTGAAAAAAGCCGATCCAGCTGCACTTGTTGTTTTTGGAGACGATCCAATTGCAATTGCAGCACCGCTTGAATTTCACCATGCCGATCAAGGCGATGCTGATGGGCTAAAGCTAATTTCGCAAGGGTAACAACCGCTAAAAGCAGCCCCGCTGTTTTCAGCAACAGGCCCAAACCCGCAAACATGATCTCCTCCCTTGCAATCGATGCGCTGGAAGCCAACACAACAGCAGGTGCTGGACCCTCTAACGGACGCAAATGGGAAGCGGTGCGACGTGGTGGGCTTGCTTGCGGTGCAGTTTTCTCGTTTCGCACTAAAAAGCAAACAACACACCCGCTTTTAGCAGCCAGATCAAGCCCTGTAAAGGCTCACGCAAAGGCGCATCGCCAAAACAGCACCATGTAGTGCAACGATCAAGGCGATGTAGATCTCAACTTGGGAAACAACGGAATCCACAGCGTTACAGCAAACCATGCCATCCTCCACCAAACAGCACAAAAAAGATCGCTCCTGTTACAGCTCTTAGCGGCTTCGGCCAACTAGGTTGCTACTTGCTATCCCTCAGTTCATGTCCATCCTGGCTTGGAGGCGTATGCAAAAGGTAGGGCGAAACGCCCCTAGCCCAGATTCACTGGCTTTAAACAGTCTTAAACAACAACTTTTGAAATTGGGTTCCATGGTGGAGGAATCGGCGGTTCTAGCGAGATCTGTTCTTGCGATTGCAGATATGGAAGCAGCGCCACAAATACGAAGTAGCGATGATAAAATTGATATCATTTATCATCAGTTAGAAAATAGTTGCACTCAATTGCTAAATGATAAAAGCTTATCTCAGAAACAGGTTTGCGAGGTTCTAAGTTATATTCACTGTGTTAGAGATTTAGAGCGCATTGGCGATTATTGCAAAGAATTAGCTGAATTGGGGGAGAGGCTACTACCCTCACAACCGTTACCGCAGAGGGATGCGATTTTAATAATGTTAGATCGTTGTCGTTCACTGCTTGCACTTGCACTTGATTGCGTTAGTGATGATGATGGAAGTGCTGGAGCTAAATTACAAAATTTTGATGATTTAGTAGATGCAGACTACGAACAACTTCTAGAAAAAATGATGGATCCAATTCCCACCTCAGCTCAAGCATATGAAGCTTCCTTACTACTAGTTCTGGTGCTGCGTTGTATTGAACGAATGGCAGATCACGCTGTAAATGTAAGCCAAAGAGTTGCCAGGGCAAGCAAATGACTCAAATACAAACCATAAATATCAGCGCCGGCCAGATTATGGGGCTTAACATTGAAGCCTTAGAACCAATTTGGGTATTGCCCGTGAAGGAGCTTCTCCAATTGGAAGCAAAATTGCAATTAAAACTGGAATGGCCAAGGCCAGAAAATGACCCAAGGGAACTTAGCGAAATAGCTGAATGCAGGCTGTGGAGCCTAAGAGCTGATGCACTTTGCCCCTGGTTGCCTTTGCTGCTTGAGCGTGAAAATGGTCATTTGAGTAGGCACGTGGCAATGTTGGTGCCCCATAGTTTCAATAAAACTGAAGGGATAAGGTTTAGTGAGGATGCTTTGAGTTTATGGGTAAGCCATCGCTTATTTCTTTTAGACCATTGGAGCCAAATGCAGGGTTATCAAATAAGGAACAATCTAAACCAAATGGTTGCTGAATTAGGCTTTGAACTTGATCCAAGCTTTTGGCCAAAGGATATGCCTTAGGTTATTTATTATTTTCTTTTGCAAAGTTCACTGCGATCTTCTCCGGGGGTGGAAAACGGACCACAGCTTACCCATCGCACTAATCCCACCTCAATATCAGTAAGGGCCACAAGGATGGCGACAAATGCAATTACCGCAGCGCCAACCTTAATAGAATTTTGGTTCACAGTAAAAACAAATCAACTTTCATAAGTGTATACCATGAAGCATTTAAAATAAAGCTGCGTTAAGAGATAAATATGATCCTTGGGCTGCGCATCTATTTATAAAAAAGCATTGCAGCCCTCCTAGCGCTATCAATTGCCAGCAGCAAAGTAAGCAGCCGCAACAGCCACGCAAGTTGGGCCGGTTTCACCCGCTGCAAACGCGCTGCAGACCAACGCGCTCCAATCGCTGCAGATCCGCCTAAAACCAAGGCTGAAAGCCATTCACCTCGGCCCGCTTGCAAAAACAGCAAACCTGCAACGCTGGAAGCGCAAAGCACCGCAAAGGTGCTTAACCGAATCGCGAGATGAATCGGTAAGCGCAAGGCGCTCACCATCACTGGAACCATCACAAGGCCGCCGCCGAGGCCAAGTAAACCGCCGGCCAAACCAGCAACTGCCCCCACGCAAAGCAAAGCCAGCAAAGGTTGCCTTGCGTTGAGTGCCGTTTCACTTGGGGCTAGCTCCCCGGGCCGAACAAACAGAGTTAAGGCTCCATACATCAAAGCCTGCGAGGCCAGCAGTTGCCAAGCCGGCAGGGCAGCACCAAGGCGGCCGAATAAAAGCCCGAACAGCAAGGCCCCAGAGC
>NZ_CEXBMR010000008.1:0-44720 GCF_982614295.1 Synechococcus sp. | reverse complement strand
GCGACAGGGGTTCGAATCCCCTTGGGGGTATCATTTAATTGGCTCAAAATTAAGATCGCTGCGCACCACAAAGCATTAGCTGAGATATTAAATAGCACTAGAAATATTGGTATAAAACAATGCGTTGTAAATATTGATAACAACTAATATTCCATAAGCATTGAGATTAACTAATGCATCATTAAATTTAACCAAATCTTCAGTTAAACAATTTCCGCAAGCTTCGCTACCTGAGCTCTGCGCAAGGCCTCAAGGGCAACACATCGCAAATTTGTAGCCAAATCTTCCCGTAATCTTTGCTCTATCAAGGCAATTGGCATACCAATGCAAGCCTGAACAAGTAATTCGTAGCGCAATCTCACCCCATCAGAGGTTTTAACCACTGTCCATGCCCCTTCAAAACGGCGAAAATCGCCGGAAATCATCCTAAAACCAAGAATTCCTTCAGCGCAGCGCTCCTGCAGTTCGAGGCGGACGCTCGCTGAAAAGCTAAGACCTACAAATTTCTGGCTTCCCACCTGCTCCACCTTCACCACAGAACCATCGCGGCTCAACAGCCTGGAACTAACCAAATTTGGAATAAATGTGGGGAGGCTTTCGTAGTCAGTTAGCACTTGCCAAACAGCTTCCTCAGCTAGGGGCAACCTGAGCTGAGCAGCAAGGCGGCGAGTAGCCGAGGGCAGGCGCTCAATTTCCTGCTCGATGGGCTCGGATGGAAGCGTAAGTAGAGGAGGGGGCTGCAAGGTTTAATAGCGGCCTGCTGGCATGTGCTGCAACGTTAAATACAATAACTGTGTTTTCTTCCTAACCGAATGATCCCTAGGAAAGGTATACAACTGAAGCCGAGCAGGGCAGTTCCTATAATTAGAAAGCGACACCTCGAACCATGCGCGTCCTTCCAGCTTCCTGCAACCTTGGCGACAACCGCATGTTCTCAATCGAGGTGAGCCAGTTGGCCGGCGGCAGCGTGCGCCGCAGTGTTAAACAAATGCTCGTGAGCTACAACTCATTAACTGCCGTATTGCAAAACATCAAAAATTGCGGCGCCAATATTCTCAGCATCACCCCTCACCATCAGCCGATTACCAATTCACAATCCTCCCCAAAAGCAACCGTGACTGAAACCCCAGCTCCAGCTCCAGCAGCAAAAGCAAAAGCCCATGCTGATGTGCCCGTAAATCTTTACAAGCCTAAAGACCCCTTCCTTGGCACTGTCACCGACAACTATTCACTGCTAGCTGAAGGAGCTATTGGTCGCGTAAATCACATCACCTTCGATCTATCTGGGGGAAACCTTCACTACATCGAGGGGCAAAGCATCGGAATTATCCCCGATGGCGAAGATGCCAACGGTAAGCCTAATAAATTACGCCTCTATTCAATCGCCTCCACTCGCCACGGCGACAACCTCGAGGGGAGCACAGTTTCATTGTGCGTGCGTCAGCTGGAATATAAAAACGATGCAGGGGAGCAGATCTACGGTACTTGTTCCACTTTCCTCTGCGACATTGAACCCGGCGCCAAGGTAAAGATCACTGGGCCGGTGGGAAAAGAAATGCTCTTGCCTGATGAAGAAGATGCAAACGTGATCATGCTTGCAACAGGTACCGGCATCGCACCAATGCGGGCCTACTTACGCCGGATGTTTGAACCTGGCGAACACAACAAAAATTCAGGTTATAAATTCAAAGGAAAAGCTTGGTTGTTTATGGGTGTTCCCAAAACACCAAACCTTCTTTACGAAGATGATTTCAGCCGCTACCTCAAGGAATATCCCGAAAATTTCCGCTACACAAAAGCAATCAGCCGCGAACAACAGAATCCCAGCGGCGGCCGCATGTATATCCAAGATCGGGTAACAGAGTATGCCGATGAAATTTTTTCCCTGATCGAAAATCCAAAAACCCACGTTTACATGTGCGGCTTGAAGGGCATGGAACCCGGCATTGATGAGGCCATGACTGCCGCCGCTGCCAAACGCGGCCAGGATTGGAGTGTGCTCAGGCCAGCCCTTAAGAAGGCAGATCGCTGGCATGTGGAAACCTATTAAATCTGTTCCAAATCTGCAGACAGATAGACCATTCACCTTCTGTTCACCTCTAACAGGCAACCTGTAAGGACATGGCGAAAACCTCTGCAAATGACGGCATCTCTCACTAACCCCCTCCGCGTTGGTCTGCGGCAGGAACGAGTAATTTCGCCGCAATGTTTGGTGATTTTTGGCGCCAGCGGCGATCTCACCCACCGCAAATTGATCCCAGCCTTATTTGAGCTATTTCGCCAGCGGCGCTTGCCGAGCGAATTTGCAATCTTGGGTTGCGCCAGGAGGCCATGGAGCGACGCTGAATTTCGCTCCAAAATGGAGAAATCCCTTGCAGTAGAAATTGCTGCTGATCCAGAAGCCTGGAAAACTTTTTGTGATGGTCTTTTTTATGAGCCGGTGGATCTTCAGATTGATGAAGATTTGGTGCGGCTTGGCAAACGGCTTGAGCAGATAGATCGCCTGCGGGCCACCCGCAGCAATCGCACCTTCTATATGTCGGTGTCGCCTAATTTTTATGGCAGTGGTTGCCGAGCCCTGGCTGCTGCTGGCCTACTTGCAGATTCAAAACGCAGCCGGGTGGTAATTGAAAAGCCCTTTGGCCGTGATTTTGCTAGCGCTCAAGACCTAAACCGGATCGTGAACAACTGCGCCAAAGAAAACCAGATCTTCCGTATTGATCACTACCTCGGCAAGGAAACAGTTCAAAACATTTTGGTGCTGCGCTTTGCAAACACAATCTTTGAACCAATCTGGAATCGTAATTACATCTCCAGCGTGCAAATCACCGCAGCTGAAACCGTTGGGGTTGAAGAACGGGCTGGTTATTACGAAAGTGCCGGTGCCCTGCGGGATATGGTTCAAAACCATCTCACCCAGATGCTTGCCCTCACGGCCATGGAACCGCCTGGGCGTTACGAGCCGGAATCAATTCGCAACGAAAAAGCAAAAGTGCTGCAGGCAGCTCGCTTAGCAAATGAAGCAGAACCCTGGAAGTGTTGCGTTCGCGGTCAATACGGCCCCGGTGGCAACAGCGCTGATCCCCTTACGGGCTATCGCCAGGAGCCTGGCGTTGACCCCAACAGCACCACCGAAACCTATGTGTCGATGAAGTTATTCATCGACAATTGGCGTTGGCAGGGGGTGCCCTTTTATTTACGCACTGGCAAACGCATGCCTAAGCGCCTCAGCGAAGTGGTGCTCACCTTCCGCGAAGCACCTGTGCATTTATTCGACTCCGCGGGCGCTGGTCCCACTGCAAACCAATTGATTTTGAGAATTCAGCCCAATGAAGGTGCTGATTTTCGTTTTGAGGTGAAAGCCCCTGGCTCCGGCATGCGCAGCCGGCCGGTAGATATGGATTTCTCTTACGACGAATCCTTTGGCGAACCCTCTGATGAGGGCTATGTGCGTTTACTTGCAGATGCAATGCTCGGGGATCCAACCCTTTTCACCCGCAGCGATGAAGTGGAAGCGGCCTGGAGGCTTTACACCCCACTGGTGGAGCTGATCGAACAGCAGCCTTGGCAGCTGCCTGTTTATCCCTACGAAGCCCGCACCTGGGGGCCTGCTGCAGCAGATAGTTTGCTCGCCCGTGATGGCTTGCTCTGGCGGCGCCCTTAGAAATTTCTGGCTCGCTTTTTAACCCTGTTTTCTTTTTAGCAAAATTAACTAATCAAAACCATGGCTCCGCAATTAACACTTCAAGCCCCTTTGGAATTACCCCCCCAAGATGTACCCGATTATTTGGGGCGTCTTTGGGAGGGAGAACATGAACAAGCCAGTGGCGCCAGCACCTTTTCGTTGGTGGTATGGGAACCGGCGTGGATTGAACAACAATTGGTGCGCTTAGGTCGCCTCAGCGGGCCAATCAATGGTTTGGAGCGTCCGGAATTGCTGCAGGCAGCCCGGGAAGCCATCCCGGTGTGCGGTTTGCCCCCTTCCACCTCACCATTGGCGCCCGAATTAGCCTGGCAACTGGGGCAGATGCCAGGGGGTGCCACCGCTGAAGATCTACGCGGCCAGCAGGTGGATGCCGCCATCAGCCGCCACCAGCCACGCCGTTTAATCACCCTTGCGCCCACCCTTGATAGCAATCGCCCCCTAGAAACCCTTGTGGCGGCTTATTGCCCTTTACCAGAGGAAGGGCCAATGACCAGTGTTTGCGGGGATGTGGTGGTGATGCGGGGCGGCTTTGGGGCCTTGGAGCAGGGTTTGCAGATGATTAACCCTTTGATTTCAGCTGAATTGCCCTGCTGGGTGTGGTGGCACGGTTCTCTCGATGAAGCACCCCATCTATTTGAAGCGGTAAGCCAAGCGCCACGGCGGCTCGTGGTTGATTCCGCCATCGGCTCAGCTGCAAGGGCACTAGAGGTGATTTGCCAAAGGGCTGCTAGCGGCCAGTCGATAAGTGATTTGAATTGGTATCGCCTTGTGAGCTGGCGGGAAAGCCTTGCCATGGCCTTCGATATGCCAAGCCGCAGAGATGCTCTTGCCCATGTGGTGCAGCTCGATATAGATGTGCAAGGCCAGCAGCCAGTGCAGGGTTTATTGATGGCTGCCTGGATCGCTGATCGTTTGGGCTGGCAACTGGAACACACCTCGATGGCAGAGGGTGATGGGATTGTGGCCAGTTTCCGCCGCCCCGATGGAACGCCGGTGCGTTTTCGGCAAATGCCAGTGCCAGTGGGTAGTCCAAGCACTCATCCCGGCAGCCTTGTGGGTTTGCGACTTGTATGTGAGCCGGAGGGCCGCACCCCCCTATGCGTGATTCTCTGCGGTGAAACCGGCGGGTGCATGCGCCTAGAGGCAGGTGGCATGGCCCGCATGGAATTGGTGGAAGAAGTGGTTGCTACAACCGTGGAATCCGCCCAGAAAGAGGTGGCTCGCACCCTGCGAGGAGGTCACAACAGTACAAACCCGCTATTGAATGCCGCAGCCCCTCTAGCTGCCAAGCTGCTGCCACACTAATTTCTGCTCTAATTGGCCCTTCTTATTGCGGCCCCCTGCAGCAGCAGCGGCAAAACCCTGCTCAGTTTGCTGCTAGCCGCGGTGGCCCGCAGTAGGGGCCTTGGTTTGCAAACTTTCAAAGTGGGTCCCGATTATCTCGATCCTCAATTACTCGCAAGTGCCAGCGGACGTCCTTGTCGCAACCTTGATTTAATCCTCTGCGGCGCCCCCTGGGTGCGCAACACATTTGCCTGGTGGAGTGAACAGGTGCCCCTCGCTTTGGTGGAAGGGGTTATGGGGCTCTACGACGGCCGCGGCCCCAGCAGTGAAGGCAGCAGCGCCGCAATTGCGCTGGAGCTCGATCTACCGGTTTTATTAGTGGTGGAAGCAAGCCGCCAGGCGGGATCCCTAGCGGCCTTAGTGCGCGGCTTTCGCGATCACGAACCGCGCTTAAACATTGCTGGGGTGGTGCTGAATGGAGTTTCCACCAGTCGCCACCAGCAGTTGCTGCAGGAGGCTCTAGCTGGCATCGCTATGCCGCTGCTGGGCGTGATGCCGCGGCAGGAGGCGTTGGAAATACCAAGCAGGCATTTGGGCCTGGTACCCCCCGGCGAACTGGAAGCATGGCCAAAACGCCTTGAGCAATTTGCCCTTCTAGCAGCCGAATGGCTGCAGCTCGATAGCTTGCTATCGCTTATGGCAACAGGAACAAAGCAAACAATTAAACAAAGCCCCATCAACTTGGCGCTGGGATCCACTGCCAAAAATCCCATCTCTAAGCCTTTACTTGTAATTGCCAAAGACAAAGCCTTTCATTTTTGCTATCCAGAATTGCCAGAGTGGCTTGAAGCTTTGGGCTGCCAAGTGCATTGGTGGGCACCGCTAGAGGATCAAGCTCTACCAGCCCAAACAGCGGCACTGGTGTTGCCTGGGGGCTACCCCGAATTGCAAGCCGAAGAATTGAGTAATTGCCAGCGCAGCTTGAGCTCAATTGCCAGGCACTACCGCGCTGGCTTGCCGCTTTATGCCGAATGTGGTGGGTTGCTGCTGCTGGGGCAGCAGCTTTTAGATTCAAATGGCAAATCCCATCAAATGGCTGGAGTATTACCTTTTCGAGCCGAGCGGGGCGCTTTAAATCTTGGCTATAGGGAGGCAACCCCAAAAGCAAATGGCCTCGTAATTCAACCGGGAGAACGCTTGCAGGGCCATGAATTTCATCGCTGGCAGCTGCAGCCATGCCAAGCAATAGGGCCTCAAGCAACTGCTGTTGCAACTAACCCTGCCTGGCTATTGGAAGGCTGGGGCGTGCCGGCAAGGCTTGAAGGGTGGTGCAACGCAGCCTTACACGCAAGCTGGCTTCATCTTCACTGGGGTGGCTGCCCCTCAATCCCCAAACGACTGCGGGACGCTGCACTGAAATGCTCAAACAATCTTTGATCAGCAACACCGCTTCGAGCTACCGGTTTGATGCGAGATTTGGCCAGCATTAATCAATTGGTTTTAAATTCGCTCAACGCGAACCAACCCCAGCTAAAAATGAACAAAGGCAAAGAGATTTGGTTACTGCGCCATGGGGCAACCGAATGGAGTCGCAATGGTCGCCACACCGGCACCAGCGACATTCCCTTGCTACCGGAGGGGGAAACTGAAGCAGAAGCCCTTGCGCCCCTATTGGCCCAGCAACAATTCAGCCACGTATGGGTAAGCCCAATGCAACGGGCACGGCGCACATGTGAGTTGGCAGGCTTAGGCGCTGTAGCTGAGATCAATGAACTACTGCGCGAATGGAACTACGGCATATACGAAGGCATCACAACCCCTGAAATCCGCCAATCAGTGCCGGGCTGGAGTGTGTGGAGCCATGGCTGCCCAGATGGTGAAGATGCAGCTGCGGTTACCAGCCGCTGCACCCAGATGATCGCAGCGGCTCTAGCCGTAGATGGCGATGTAGCTCTTTTCGCCCATGGTCATATCTTGCGCAGCCTGGCGGGCACCTGGATGGGCCTTGGCGCCATTGGCGGCAGGCAACTGGCCCTTGGCACCGGCACCAACAGTGTGTTGGGCTTCGAGAGAGAGAATCAAGTATTACTGCGCTGGAACGCACCGTGCCTATAACCCGAACTATTACGGAATTAACCGCCTGCGGCTTGGCGGTGGCATTGAGTCCGTTGGATATCGCCTTAGTTTTTCTTTTGCTGCTGGGGGCTGCACCATTACTGCGATCCAGCCTATTTAGTTTCGCTTGGTTTCTTTCCAACAGCATCGTCATAACACTGCTCTTAACAGTTGGGCGCTCCCTCACTCTTTCGATGGAACGGGGCAGCGTGCAACAGGTGGGGCTTGATCTTTTCGCTGCTGGCGCCCTATTGGCTTTGGGTATTCGCGAACTGGATCCAAAACCTGAAGGCTATAAAGATCTCTCGGAAGGCTGGATCCACAAACTGGAAAAGGTTGGCCAATTTCCCTTGTTGGTAATGATGTTTGTGGCTCCAGTAACTCTGGTATTAAGCCCAGATAATCTTTTTTTACTTGCCAAAGGCGCTGCTCTTATTCACGGGGGCGTAAATGAAAAGACCACTGAAATCGGCCTAATTATTTACTACAGCCTAATAAGTAGTTTATTTTTATTAGTGCCGATCTTGGTTTTACTCATTGGTCGTGGGCGGGTGCAACCTTGGCTGCAAAGAGGAAAGCAACTAATTGAAGACCGCAGCAGCTTGATTCTTGGCGGCTTGAGTTTGGCTTTGGCTGCCTATTTGAGCTGGCAGGGCTGGGCTGGCTTAGGCCAGTTTCAAATCATTAGTTAGCCATTCCCGCCAAAGCTCTTGCTCTTTTAAAGGTTGATCACTGCTACCCACAAGCCATACCCGCCGCCGCGCCCTACTCACTGCCACATAAATAAGTTGGCGGCGCACCTCTTCCTCCTTGGGCCAATAAACATCAGGAGCAACGAATACATCGCCAAAACTGCTGCCTTGGCTGCGATGCACCGTTAACACCGCTGCTGGGCCCACTGCTGCAAAAGCATCCCGCAGCAAGAAATATTGACGCCATAAAAGGCTTCTTTGCTTTCCAGCTGCCCCTTTGGCGCGGCTGCGCAGATCGTTAAGAGCAAGATCTAAACGTTGGCGCCCATCACTGCCCGGAGCTGGAGCTAAACGCAATCGCAATTGGCTTTCGCCAGCCTCCACATCAACCCTCAGGGTTTCAATTACTGGGGCATCGGCAATACCAAGATCGGCTAAATCACAGCGATCCGGTGCCACATCACGCACAACTAACTCACGATTGGAGCCCAACACCAGATCTGCCTGTTCGCTGTTGGCTAAACCCTCTTGGCAGGCGGGCGCCATTACCGCAGCCCTAGTGATCAAAACCTCCCCTGGCAGCACCGAAAGCTGATCGGCCATGTCGCCATGCAAGGCGCGGCGGGCGATCGGCACCAAGCGCTCCAAGGTGCGATTCGTAAAACACAGCAAACGGGCATGGTCGGGATCAAGCCGTTCGCTACTGAGCCGCAGGGCTGCCTGAGCTTCTGCAATCCACTCATCACGGCACACCACAGCCACCTGCCCCTCTGTTGAACTGATCGCCGCCATCAGTGGTGCTTGACGGCTAGGGAGCGCACCCGTGCGTAAGCCACTGGCTAAACGCAATACAGGGCCGCCATGGCGCACCACTTCCGTTAACTGGTATTGAGCCGCACGCTGCAAAGCAAAAACAGCACTGCTGCTTTCGCCAACTGGAGGTAACTGGGCTGGATCGCCAACAAATACAAGCCTGGTGCCAAAGGGATGGGCGCATTGCAGGGTGATTTCTAAAAGCCTGCTATCCACCATCGAAGCCTCATCCAGCAGCACGAGGCCGATCTGCTCAAGGGCGGTGGCTGTTTGTTCGGTGGGTTCGCAGCTTTCGCGTTCCTCTTGGCGACTGAGCTTGAGACGCAATAAACGATGAATGGTGGAGGGATACCAGGTGGGCCGCAAAGCTTGGTTTTCTAAGGCCGAACGCAATACCCCCACTGCTTTATGGGTGGGGGCTGCCACGGTCCAACAGAGGCCGGCCTGATCTGCAAGGGCAAGAAAGCGCACTGATAAAAATGTTTTACCGGTGCCCGCATAGCCACTCAAAACAAATGGTTGGCCGGCGGCAGGTTCGTTTAGCCATACCGTAAACGCTTCTAAAGCAATGGTTTGTTGGCTTGTTAAAACGGAGCCATCGGGATAACTCAGTTCAACCAACCCCCTGGAAAAAACCAAAACGTTGGGCCAGCATTAAGGGGCTACCGAGCCAGGCCTCACCTGGTAGAGCCACCAAAGGGCCCAGCAAAGCTCCTACAAAAACCTGCAATTTTGTATGCCCCAAACTGGTTTTTAAAACTGCCAAACCCTGGTTTGTGCTGATTTGGTTAAGCCGTTCGGCCATCTTTCCTGCTGCCATGCGCACACCGCTGGCGTCGTACATCACCACAAAAGCCACCGTTACAGCAAGGGCAAAAAGGGGGGAATCCAAACCGTTCTCCCAAGCGATTCCAGCTGCAGTGCCGGTTACAAAGGCGGAATGACTGGAGGGCATCCCACCGGTTTCAAACAACACCGCTAAGCGCCAACGGCGCTGTTGCACCAGCTCAACAAATAATTTTGAGAGTTGGGCAAAGCCACAGGCAAGAAGCCCCCAGGTGAGGGCGCCGTTATTAAAAAATGTGGCCGCTAAGGGAGTTGCTTGAAGAAAAGTCATCGGTCGCGAGCGGTGATGTAACCGGCAAGGGAGAGGAGGGGTTGGGCAGCTGCACTCCAGGGTTCGAGCACCTCACGGGCTTCCTTAACAAGATTTTCTGCCCGTTCACGGGATGCCTCAAGCCCCAGCAGCTTCGGGTAGGTCGTTTTATCAGCGGCAAGATCTTTACCCGCGGTTTTACCGAGCACTTCACTGCTAGCTGTTACATCGAGAATGTCGTCGATAATTTGAAATGCCAACCCAATAGCTCTTGAATAACGGCGCAGGGCAAGCAATAAATTTTCTTCAGCCCCTGCAATCATCGCTCCTGTGAGCACAGATGCTTGCAGCAGAGCACCTGTTTTATGTAGGTGAATATATTCAAGTGTGTCTAGATCTACCTCCACCCCTTCACTGGCCAGATCAACAATTTGCCCGCCCACTAGGCCCGGGGCACCAGCCGCCAGCGACATTTCGCCAACCACCTTCAGCAACCTTTCTGGTTCCACCCCTGGGCTGCGTAGGGCCACCATTTCAAAGGCCCTTGTTAACAGCGCATCACCGGCAAGGATTGCAGTTGCTTCCCCATAAACCTTGTGGCTAGTGGGGCGCCCTCTACGCAAATCATCGTTATCCATAGCCGGCAGGTCGTCGTGAATCAACGACATGGTGTGAATCATTTCTAAGGCGGTAGCTGTTGGCAGCGCCAGGGCTGAATCACCACCTGCGAGTTCGCAACTGGCAAGGCAAAGGATTGGTCTCAAGCGTTTACCGCCTGCCAGCAGCGAATAACGCATCGCCTCACGCAAAGATTCCGGCCGTTCCGGGCCTAAAGCAGCCTCAAGGGCTGCTTCTACCCGTTCGCGGCCTTTGTTTAGATATTGCTGGAAATCAAAGCCAGCGCAGACCGCAGCGATCATGGGCGGAGGTCGTGGGGGCTCGAGATCTAAGGATTCTCCTCCAGCAAGGGGCAATTCATGGCTCCTGGTTGGATTTGTTTCTCTCTAAGCGCAAATCCCAGGGGCGCTTAATACCGCCGGGCTCGTTCCACACCCCCACATTTAATTCCTTTGCAGTGGTTTCGGCAGCTGCGTAGGGGAGGTCGTCGCAACGGCCTAGATAACCATCATGAACAAAAAGCATTCCGGTTTTTAACATCTCCGGAGCCACATCAAAGCCGCCCCGCCGCACTATCCCAACGATCCGCCCGTATACATCTCTAGCCCTCAGTTCAACTGTTACCGCAGTGCCCACAGGTAATTCCGCCGCTAAAGCTGCCCGTGATTGCTGCGCCCAGGGTTGCTGGCTTTGATCTGGAGCATCAACGCAGGCCAAGCGCACGCGCCGGTTCAAGTTGGCCAATCGCACCTGCAACACATGGCCGTCCTCCACTGCAACAACCCGTCCGGATTGCAAAGGCACTGCCGCAAGAAGGTTGATCGAAAGGGGAAGCAGAAAAGCAATCACAGGCCTGCACAGGGCTCGCTTAAATCATGCTGCTGCGCCCACATCCTCACTGTATTCAGTAGCAGCATTGTTACGGTCATGGGGCCTACACCTCCTGGCACCGGCGTAATTGCTTTTGCCAAGGGTTCCACTTCCTCAAATTTCACATCGCCAACAAGCCCCCCTTGCTTTCGGCGGTGAATACCCACATCCACCACCACAGCTCCAGGGCTTATGTGAGCTGCTCCGATTAATTCAGGCCGCCCTGCAGCCACCACAACTAACTCAGCATTACGGCAGAGCCCCTCAAGATCAAGGCTGCGGGAGTGGGCAACAGTAACGGTGGCATTTGCTTGCTGAAGCATCAAAGCCATCGGCTGGCCCACCAAAATGCTGCGGCCCACCACCAACGCCCTCACTCCCTCTAGGGGGATTTGAGCTTCTTTCAAAAGGGCCATAACTCCGGCGGGAGTGCAGCTGCGGGGCCCTGGCTCCCCCCGCAGCAACCGCCCCAAATTGAGCGGATGTAACCCATCGGCATCTTTAGCGGGATCTAAAACTTGCAATAAAGCCCTGTCGTTTATTGATGCCGGCACCGGTAGTTGCACCAAAATGCCATCTACGGCAGGGTTTTTATTTAGCCGTTGCAGTTCTGCTTCCAGTTCTGTCTGGCTGATATCAGCTGGCAGATGACAACCAAAACTGATGGCGCCAATGCGGGCACAGGCCTTTTCTTTGTTTGCCACATAGACGCCACTGGCTGGGTCGTTGCCAACTCGCAATACAGCCAACCCAGGTGGGCGAATCCCTTTGCTTAAACCTGCGGCAATAGAAGCCGCCAAAGTGGATTCAAGCTGCGCCGCCAGGAGGCGTCCATCTAAGCGTTGCGCCGCCATGGCAATTGCAGGAGCTAGCGTCAGTTTGACGGTTAGTGCGTTGGTGGCTCCAGTTTTGTTGCAGTGGCTCCAAAGGCAATGGCTCCAGAGGCAATGGCTCGCAAGGCAGTGGCTTCAAAGGCAGTGGCTCAAAGCTGAAAGTTTTTGGCGTCGCTGGTTGCGCCAGGAGATGCCATGGCGCTTGCCTGTGCGCTGGACAAGCCAAGACGGCTTGCTGCTGCTGCTTGGCTGCATGTTGGTGGGGTTGTTATCGGCCTGGCCCTGGCTGGTGCAGCCCACATTGCGGCCAGGGGTGCCAGCACCGTTTGAAGTGCGAGCCCCCAGCAACAGAACAGTTGTTGATAGCGAAGCCATGCAGCAACGCCGCTCTCAACTCGGACCGCGCATACAGGTGCAAATCAGCGATGCCGCTGCCAGTCGCCAACTTCAAGAAAGGCTTGAGCGCCTGTTGCAGGAACTGTTGAGCAGCAGCAGGGGGGATGAAAAACAACTGCCCCCAGTAAATCTCAACCCTGGTGAGCTGCTTTTTCTAAAAGAATCAGCCCCCCAAACCCTGCAAAATTGGAGCCAGGAGCTACGGCTAGCCCAACAAAAAATGTTGGCACAAGGGGTAGTAGCAACCCTCGCCCCTGGCCAACTACTTCAAGCCAGCTGGCTACAACTTGGAAATCTGCCCGAACCAAACCGCCGCCTTGGCGCGAAATTAATTACTAGATCTCTTCAGGGCAACACCAACCTGCGGATCGACTACAACCTCACCCAACTCCTGCTTAATGATCTTGTTCAGCAAAAAGGTATACCAAAATTTCAAGTGCGCGCTGGGGAAGTAATTACCCGTCGCGGCGAAGCTATTAGCCAAAGGGCCTACGACGTTCTCGATAATTTCGGCCTAATCAGCCGTCGTGTTGCCCCACAATTATTTATACAGCGTTGGGCAGAAGCCAGTTTTGGTGCAATTTTATTGCTGCTGATCTGCCGCCGCTGGAAACCAAGCTTGGAGGTATCCCAGGCGTTTTTGGTGCTGGGAAGCCTTGCGCTTGTGCAAGGGGCAAAACTTTGGTTTGGCGCCTCGGCAAGCGCCCTTGCACTTCTGGTGCCCCCCAGCGTTTTATTGGCGGAGGGCCTCGGACCCGCCTGCGGGCTTAGTTGGCTGGCCTTAGCCACACTGTTGTGGCCAATCCCATTAAGCAGCATTGGGACAGGTCGCATGCTGGTGGCAGCTGGGGTAGCAGTGGTGGCAACGCTGCTGGCGGGCCGCCAGCGCTCCAGGGGGGAAATGCTGCAAAACAGCGTTTTATTAACAGTTGCGGCGCTGTTGGCGCAGGCTTTATGGCTGCAACTTCAGGGGCGGGCCCCGGGAGGTGAGCTGCTGGCGGAGGGGATATTGATGGGGGGACTGTTGCTGCTGGGGTTATTGCTGGCCCCATTTGTGGAAAACCAATTTGGGCTTGTTACCCGTTCTCGGCTACTAGAGCTGAGCGATCTACAAAGACCCCTGCTACGCAAACTGGCATCAGAAGCACCTGGCACCTTTGAACACACCTTGATGATTTCCAGCCTGGCGGAAGAAGGGGTAAGAGCAATTGGCGGTGATATAGATCTTGCTAGAACAGGATCTCTTTATCATGATATTGGGAAACTGCACGCGCCCCAATGGTTTATTGAAAACCAAAGTGGTACCAATCCCCACGAGCACCTAAACGATCCTTGGCGCAGCGCTGAAATTTTGCAGGCCCATGTAGATGAGGGGCTAAAGCTTGCTCACCGTTACAAGCTGCCAAAACCAGTTTCAAATTTCATTCCAGAACATCAAGGCACATTGCGAATGGGGTTTTTCTTACATAAGGCCAGGGAACAAAACCCAAATGCCAGCGAAAAGCCGTTTCGCTACCGCGGCCCAAGGCCCCAATCAAAAGAAACAGCAGTGCTGATGCTGGCTGATGGTTGCGAAGCAGCCCTGCGTTCAATGCCCCCTGAAACAAACGAAAGAGAAGCCCACTCCGCCGTGCGGCGAATAATTCAGGCCCGGCGCGATGACGGCCAGCTAAGCATGAGCGGACTTGAAATAGCTGAGTTCGAGTTACTGGTTAAGGCATTTGTGCAAGTGTGGAAACGGATGCGCCACAGACGCATCCCATATCCAATTCCAGCTCGCAAAACATTTAGTAGTTAAAAAATAACTACTAACTACATCACCCCTTCACAGCATCGCCGCTAGCGCTAGGCAATATAAAACGTTGTAGTACAACAAAAACAACAAGCACTGGCATGATAGATACTATTGAGCCGGCAGCGAGCAAGCGCCAATCCAAGGAAAAACTACTTGAAAGTTGCTGCAAACCCAATGGCAAAGTATAGAGATTGGGATCGTCTAAAATTACCAACGGCCATAAGAAATCACTCCAAGTTCCAATAAAAACCAGCATTCCTAAAGTAATTAAATCTGCCCGAGCCGCCGGGATTAATACATTCCACCACTCACCAACGGGGCTACAGCCATCCATCCGAGCTGCCTCCTCCAGCTCAACTGGCACTGCAAGGAAACTTTGACGCAGTAGAAATATGCCAAAAGCTGTGGCGGCATTAGGCAGGATCAAAGCTACTAAAGTATTACGCAAACCCAATTGCACCATTAATACATATAAGGGAATCATTACCACCTGAAAAGGTATTAATATCGTTGCCACAACCAAGGCTAAAACCATCCCTCTACCGCGGAACTTGATGCGGGCGAGAGGAAATGCAGCGAGGGAACAAAATAATAAATTTGCTATCACACTAAAACCACTTACCATGGCACTATTTAACAAGTATTGCCCCATAGGGCTCTGGTTAAAGAGAGTGCCATAGGCCTGCAAGCTCGGCTGAGTTGGCAAAAGCCCTGGCGGACTACTAAAAATATCTTCAGCAACACCTTTGAGCGAAGTACTCAACAGCCATAACAGCGGCGTAAGCATTAGCAGAGCGAACAAAAGCAAAAGCCCTAGCTGCAGCGCCCGCCCGATAAGAGAGTAATTACGAACCCTCATAAAACCGGAAGGGGGGCCTGCTGAGGGTGCAGAGGTTGATGTTGCAAGCCGTTAACCAAACGGTTTAAGGCATTCACGAATGCTTGAGCTGCTGCCACCACCACATCGGTGTCGGCGGCATGGCCTGAATACAAACGACCATCGTGGCGCAGCCTAATTGTTACTTCACCCATGGCATCAATGCCTTCAGTAACTGATTTCACCGAAAATTCCACCAGTTCATTAGGCACCTGTACCAATTGGTTTAAGGCTTGGCAAACCGCATCAACCGGACCGGTGCCAATAGAGGCAACAGTGCGCTGCTCACCATCGATGCTGCTCAAAGTAACTGTGGCGGTGGGTTGCAAATTAGTGCCGCAGCTCACCTGTACCCCAAGTAATTGATAGTAGGCCTCTAATTGTTGAGTGTGATCACTAACAATGGCTTCTAAATCACGATCGGTAATTTCACGCTTGCGATCAGCTAATTCTTTAAACCGCGCAAATGCATCATCCAAATCATCACCTTGCAACGTATATCCAAGCTCCTCAAGGCGAGCGCGCACAGCGCTGCGACCACTCAATTTGCCAAGACTGATGCGGTTATCGGTGAGTCCGATGGTGCGCGCATCAATAATTTCGTAAGTGAGGCGATTTTTCAAAACACCGTCTTGATGAATTCCACTTTCGTGGGCAAAGGCATTCGCCCCAACAATCGCCTTGTTTGGCTGCACAGCCATGCCAGTGAGGTTGCTTACCAAACGGGAGGTTTTATAAATCTCTTCAGTGCGAATTGCAGTAATGGGTTCCTGGCTAGTTACTTCTCTTCCCAGAAATGGATTGTAATATGACCGTCTTACATGTAGAGCCATCACTAATTCTTCTAGAGATGCATTTCCAGCCCTTTCTCCAATTCCGTTAATTGTGCACTCTAATTGCCGGGCGCCATACTTAACAGCTTCAAGGAAATTAGCTACCGCTAAACCAAGATCATTATGACCGTGCACAGAAATTACCGCATCTTGAATATTTGGCACATGTTTATTTATGCCATCAATTAAGGCGCCAAATTCACCTGGGGTTGAGTAACCAACAGTATCTGGAATATTGATCGTGCCAGCTCCAGCAGAGATTGCTGCTTCAATTACTTCATACATAAATTCAGGATCACTGCGGCCGGCATCTTCACACGAGAATTCAACATCCTCCACAAAGGAACGGGCATAAGCAACCATTTCAGGCACAATCGCGAGCACCTCAGTTCGGCTTTTACGCAACTTATGTTCCAGGTGGATGTCGCTGGTGGCAAGAAAAGTGTGAATGCGGCGGCGTGCGGCGGGCGCCACCGCATCTGCGCAGGCTTTGATATCACCTTTAGTGGCTCTGGCTAAGCCGCAAATTATGGGTCCATCTGCGCTGCCAACATTGCTGGCAATGCGCTGCACAGCATCAAAATCGCCAGGGCTAGCAAACGGAAAGCCTGCTTCAATAACATCAACCCCCAAGCGGGCCAGTTGCTGGGCAATGGCGAGCTTTTCATCCAGATTCAAGCTGGCACCAGGAGATTGCTCCCCATCCCTAAGGGTGGTGTCAAAAATCAAAACTCGGCCTGGATCCTTAGCCATCAGTGCATCGCGAAAAACGCGTCCTCCTTATTTAGCTCTGTTGCAACTCTATGAACTGCCGGGGGGGCCGTAAACTGAAAGCACTTATAGATAACCATGGCAGCTGGCGCTTTGGCCTTGGTGCTTCATGGCCACCTGCCCTACGTGCGTAGCAGGGATCCTGGTTCCCTTGAAGAAGATTGGTTTTTTCAAGCTTTAGTTGAGAGCTATTTGCCCCTTATGGGCATGTTGCAGCGCTGTCAGCGCAATGGCCTTAACCCCAGGCTCACGATGAGCCTTTCCCCCACCCTGCTGTCGCTGCTGAATGATTCTTTGTTGCAAGAGCGCTTTCCCCTCTGGTTAGAGCAGCGCATTGGCTTATTGCAGCGAGCAAAAGCGGAGGAGGAAGAGGCAGCCAACCAGTTGCTGCAACATTTCCAGCTTCAACTCCAGGCTTTTGCCGATTTAGGAGGCGAACCAATCCGTGGCTTTGCAGCCTTACAAAAAGCGGGGGTGCTTGATCTCCTTACCTGTAGTGCCACCCATGGTTATTTGCCCTTGCTGCGGGATCCGGTGGAGGCGGTGCGGGGGCAATTACTTACTGCTGTAAGGGAGCATGAACGCCTTTTAGGAGTAAAGCCGCAGGGCATCTGGTTGCCGGAATGTGCCTACTACGAAGGCTTAGATCAGCAATTAGCAGCTGCGGGATTGCGCTACGCCGTGCTTGATGCCCACGGTTTGCTCCATGCCCTGCCGAGGCCCCGCTATGGGGTTTATGCACCCATTTGTTCGCCAAACTCGGTTGCCTTTTTTGGCCGCGACAGCGAAGCCACCTTGCCGGTGTGGTCTGCCAGTGATGGCTACCCAGGTGATGGCTCTTATCGCGAATTTCATCGCGATCTCGGTTGGGATTTAGAAGAGGGCGAGTTGCAAGCCGCCGGCATCTTGAGCAGCAGACCATTGGGGCTAAAGCTGAGACGGGTAAGTGGCGGCGACTGCCCCCTTAATAAAAAATTGCCTTACGAGCCGAATGCTGCTGCCCTCACAGCTAAACGTCATGGCAGCAGCTATGTGGCAGCGCGCCTAGAGCAATTGCGTGGATTAAACGAATTAATAGATCGCCCCCCTTTATTGGTGGCTCCATTTGATGCGGAACTGTTTGGCCATTGGTGGTTTGAAGGCCCCCAATTTCTTGAACAGGTTTTTCTGCAAGGCGCTGCAGCAGGCCTTAATTTCATCAGCTTGCAAGGCAGCTTGAGCAGTGGGGTGGATTTACAGGTGTGTAGGCCGTCGCCCTCAAGCTGGGGGCAGGGTGGTTATCACTGCTATTGGTTAAGCGAGAGCAATGCCTGGGTGGTGCCCGATTGGCATCGAGCTTCCCTAGCCATGGTGGCAGCTAGCAACTACGAACAAGGCAAAAAAAATCCGCAGCGTTTACGTTGTTTGCGCCAAGCGGCAAGGGAATTACTGCTTGCCCAATCTTCTGATTGGAGTTTCATTTTGCGGGCTGGCACCACAACAGAACTAGCAAAAGAACGAATCCAACGCCATTTGAATCGATTTTGGCGCTTGATTGAGGTACTGAAACCAAACCATCGCAGTAGTGCCGCAGAAAAAAGTTGGCTTGATGCCCTGGAACAAGAAGATTCTTTATTCCCCTTGGTGGATCCAAGCGATTGGCAAACCCCGTAACCCTGGCGGCAACGCCCAGCTTTAAAGAAAAAATTGCTTCACCTTTAAAACGCAGCCAGCAATTGAAAGTGCTGCAGCTAAATCTGGGCAAACTTTGCAATATGAGTTGCAGCCATTGCCACGTGGAGGCCGGTCCGCATCAAGGGGCAAGCCAGATGGGGGGTGCGGTTGTGGCCCAATGCATCAAGGCAATAAACCAATTGCAACCGGAAATTGTTGATCTAACCGGTGGCGCCCCTGAATTGCACAGCCATTTCAAAACCTTGGTACTAGCCGCCCGTGCCAAGGGCTGCCAAGTAATAAACCGCAGCAATCTCACGGTGCTGCTGATACCAGCCCTTGCTGGTTTAGCCGCTTGGTTGGCGGAGCAGCGGGTGCAGATCGTGGCAAGTTTGCCCAGCTGCGATCAAGCCAATACCGATGCGCAAAGGGGAGACGGCACCTGGAAAGCATCAATGCAAGCCCTGCGCCAGTTAAACCAATTGGGCTACGGCAGAGGCAATCCAGCCCTGCTTTTAAATTTAATGAGCAATCCTCCTGGAGAAGCACTACAACAATTAAGCAGCTGCGATCAAATACACTGGCGCGAACAATTAAAGAAGGAAGGAGTAAGTTTCGATCAACTAATCGGGCTTAACAATATGCCAATTGCTAGATTCCTTGATGGATTAGAAGCAAAAAAACGCACAAATATATATATGCAATCTCTAGTAGAAGCTTTTAACCCCGCTAGTATATGCGGCTTAATGTGCCGCACAACCTTATCGGTAGCAGCGGATGGCTCTTTATACGATTGCGATTTTAATCAGATGCTAAATCTACCTTTGGCGCTGCAAAATAAAACAAGTTTACCAAATATTAGTAATATAATACTTGAAGATTTAGCAGGAAATGAAATTTATACTGCCAATCATTGCTATGGTTGCACCGCAGGTCAGGGCAGCAGCTGCAGCGGAGCAATTACAGAAGCAAGCCCCAGCGCACCCCAAAAGGAGAACTAATAAATAAACGCAACATCGCCGCAAGCAACTGAAGAAAAGTTAGTTGATTAGTAAGAAATCCCAACCACTGCTGCTGAGGTAGAGCGAAAAAGCTTACAAAAAATTGTTGTAACTTTTCTTGCTTAAATCGCATTAATTTATTTAAACCAAAGCAATAAATTGCACGTTTGGCCCTCAACTCAAAGGGCCACAAAACCCTCCAGGCTGATTTCGCAATAACAGCAGCAGCTAACTCTGGATCAGCAATACCTGCAGCAATTGCATCTGCAAAACTTGGGGCGCGGCGTAATAAAGCTCCAATTAGGTAACCAGAAGCTGGATGCACCATGCTGGCAGCTGAACCAAAAGCCAATATCTGCTGTTGCAAGTTAGGCAACGGTAAGTTCATAGGAAATAAACAAAACTCTTCGTGTATCACATCCACAGGTTCTACATTTCGCTTTGCTAAACGCCTCAGCAGCCGTTCTTTTAAAAGCTCATAGGGCACAGCAGGGGCGAGGGCAAGAGAGGTTTCTTCTACGAAAAATAAATCAGCTCCTAAATCCATTGCATAGAGAAAAGTTGCTGGTTCGTTATCTACTTCAGCTGCACTTAGGTGATCAGAACGGTAATCCATTAGCACGAATTGATCTGGCAGCACTGGCGCCGCTGAGAAGCGCCCAACAATTCCGTAGGCTGCCTGGCTTGCCACAACTGTTTCTTGCCGCCGCTGCACTAAGGGCGATTTGTGGCCGCTGGCATCAATCACAATGCGAGCAGTAAAACGTTCGGCTTCAGCGCTGATAACAGTCGAGCCCTTGACATAATGTTCCACCATTACTGCTGAGCCCAATTGCCATTGAACACCAGCCTCTAAGCATTGATCAAGCCAATACTTCTGAAGTGCATCTTTATTAAATAAGCCATAATTAAATTGATGTTTAATAATGTCAGGGAAATAGCTGTTGCAGTTGCTCCAGCGATGCTTAAGCAGATCCTGCAGGTTTAATTCATCCAACTCCGGGCCCCAAATACCAAAGGTGTTTGGCCATGGTTCAGCGGGATGATGGGGTGCCAAACCCTGCACCTGTAAACCCCTTTCCACTAATGCAGCAGCAATACATAAAGCAGCCGGACCTGCACCAATTACGAGCACATCAACAGGGGATTGCATCAGAGCAAAAGATCTAAATGCGCCCGGTTATTGCATTGCTGACTGGCTTGTTCAATTATTTCCCCTTCAGGATCAGCAATCACTTCCAAGCGATGGGGGCCGTTTGCTAGGCAAAGTGTGAGCTCAAATTGCTCACTTGCAGCAGCTGCAAGCCATGGTAAACGTAAATATTGATGGCTCGAGTAGCAATCATCTACAACAATTGCAACTCCCACATCGCTCACATCCATAGCACCTCTATTAACCACAGTGAAGCTGATAACAGAAGCAGTAAATTGCAATGCTTCAATAGCCAGATCACTACTGAGGCGATGCAATTGCTGGAGTGGATAAATAGCGAAACGCTTTATTGCTTTTAAACGGCTACCTGGATGCTCGTGGTGCAAATGGCCGCCATAACGCAAATCGCTGCTGCAACCATGAATATGGAGATGGGCATCAGGATTTGGCACCGTAACCCTGCCACTACTTGGGTTGGTATCAAAAAAACCACAGCAATCCCAATCCAGCGAATTGCCCAAATAACGCACTGGATCGCTTGCGATAGCTGGATCTTTCGGCGCAAGGCGATAGTGCTGCAATAGATCGTAGATACTGCTAGCGGCGATGCCATCGCTGCTTTCGCTGCGGGCGACGCCAGAATTACGACGCTGCTGGCCCATGCAAAGTTTTGAGGCCACCGTAATCACAAGGCATTGCCATTCCAATTCCAGGCGAAAGCCATAAATTGGTGCTGCTTCAATTCGACCTTGGCTTTTGAGAAGCTCAATAGCGTTTGCTACCACTGCCTGCAAAGGTTTATCTATCACGTCGCCAAGTTCAGCTGGGTCGAGTAACACCCGCAGAGAAGAAGCATCCCCCGTAAAGCAAACATAAGGGAAATGAGCACTGCCGTCGCCGGGCCGCAAGGCACGAATTGCAGCATCAGCTGCTTCACATTTCCAGATAGTGGTGTTGCCGCTTTGATTACGTAAAAAGCTGAGTTCACCATTATCGATACTCGTGGTGGTGCCCATGCCCAACACATCACCATCCAAAGGAATTGATTCCATTGGGAGATGTTCTTTTACATCGCCCTGGATTAAATCTGTAATCGTGTTTGCGATCCAGAAATCAACCCCAGCCTTCTGCATCATTAGGCTTCGATATCTGAAACAGTGGGAATATCCAACACAGCAGCCTCTTCCTCTGCTTCTAAAGCTGGTGGCACCAAAACCACCTCAGCTAATCGATCACCTGAATCAAGCTTCTGAAGCCTCACACCAGTAGCAGCCCTTGATTGTTGGGGAATCGCGTCAGATTGCAATCTCACAATCACACCTTTTTCGCTAACAAGTAACAACTCCTCGTCTTCCCCCATTACCCGCAAACCCACCAAGGTATCGCCATCACGGCGGAACTTAATGCCTCGTAATCCCATACCAGCACGTTTTTGCAAACGGAATTGATCAACCGGTACCCGTTTGCCAAGGCCGGATGCGGTGGCTACCAACACCCATGGGCCCTCACTAACAGCTGGGATCTCTGCCTCTGAATCAACTTCACCTGCCGCTTCACTAACTTCGATGTTGCTATTTGCAATGCGATCAGCTAGTTCCATCGGCAACACATCCATACTTACCAACTTGTCGGCATCCCGCATCGCCATGGCACGCACACCACGGGCTGAGCGACCAAGGGGTCTTAATTCCTCATCTGAAATCCGGAAATGAATCGCCATTCCTTTTAAGGAGCCAATCAAAATACTGTCGCCAACTTTGGCTAAACGCACCCATCTGAGGGCGTCTGATGGCTCCAAACCGATGGCAATTAAGCCATTGGAGCGGATATTAGAGAAGGCGGATAATGGGGTGCGCTTGATGTAGCCCCCGCTTGTAAGCATCAGCAACTGCACCTCATCTTCAAAAGCTGAAACAGCCAGAATTGAAGTGATCTTTTCCTCCCGTGGAATCGGCAGCAACTGCACTATTGGAGTGCCCTTAGCGGCGCGGCTAGCGATCGGCACCCGATAGGCGGGCACTGAATACACAACACCACGATCAGAAAAGAGCAATAACGCGTCGTGGTCGTTGCAACTAATAAATAAACAAACAGCTTCTTCTCCTTGGCTTTTAGTGCCGGCTTTTCCACGGGTGCCGCGGCTGGTGGATTCAAATTCGCTAACAGGCATCCTTTTGAGGTAGCCGTTTTCGGTTAGCAGCACCACCGAACGCTCATTAGCAATTAAATCAATATCTTCAAGCCCACCTTCAAGATCTAAGATCTCGGTACGTCTTGGGGTGTTGTGGCGTTCTTTTAGTAGCTTTAATTCAGTTTCAATTATTTCAAGCACGCGTTCGCGCTGCTCTAAAATATTTTGATAATTAGCAATTTTCGCTAATAGGTCTTCGTGTTCAAGTCTTATTTTATCTGCCTCAAGCGCTGTGAGTCGGCGCAATTGCATTTGCAAAATTGCATCGGCTTGAATATCAGTGAGCCCATGTTGAAGTGTTAATTCTTGCCTTGCAGTAGCAGCATCTGCCGCCTGCCTAATGAGCTTAATGATCGCATCAAGATCATTTAATGCCACTAATAAACCGAGTAAAATATGATCTCTTTCTTGAGCTTTACGCAGTAAATAACGAGTGCGGCGCTCGATTGTTTCTATTCTGAATTCAATAAATACCTCAAGCATTCGCCGCAGCGTTAACACCAAAGGCTCAGCTTTCACCAAAGCGAGCATATAGGCGCTGAAGTTATTTTGGAGCGGTGTAATTTTGTATAAGTTATTTAAAACGACCTGCGGGTAAGCATCTCTGCGTAATTCAATTACGATACGCATACCATCGCGGTCACTCTCGTCGCGAATGTCTGAAATACCATCTAGCTTTTTATCATTTACTAATTCAGCAATTCTTTCAATTAAAGCTGCTTTATTAGTTTGATAAGGAAGTTCAGTGATAATAACTGCATCGCGATCTGGGCGCCCTTTAACTTCAAGGGTTTCGATTGCAGCAACACCTCTCATTGTTATGGAGCCGCGGCCGGTTGTATAAGTTTCACGAATGCCCATGCGGCCAAGAATTTGCCCACCAGTTGGGAAATCAGGCCCTGGAATTATCATCATCAATGAACGATCATCCAGATCTGGATTAGCAATAAGTGCTAATACTCCATCAATTAATTCACCTAAATTATGGGGGGGAATATTAGTTGCCATACCAACGGCAATACCGCTGGAGCCATTAAGTAATAGATGGGGCACCCGGGCCGGCATCACTGTTGGCTCCTGTTGCGAACCGTCAAAGTTGTCGATGAAATCGACGGTTTCGCTCTCTATGTCCTCCAGCAAACTATCTGTTGTAAGTGCCTGCAAACGAGATTCCGTATATCGCATTGCAGCAGGCGGATCGTTGTCTACCGAACCGAAATTGCCGTGGCCATCAATTAATGGTGCCCGCATTGAGAAATTTTGGGCCATACGCACGAGGGCGTCGTAGACGGCTGTATCGCCGTGGGGATGATATTTACCAAGTACTTCACCAACAACACGAGCGCATTTGCGATAAGGCCTATCGCTGGTTAAACCCAGCTCATACATCGCGTAAAGAATGCGCCTGTGCACTGGCTTGAGGCCATCTCGGGCATCGGGCAAAGCCCTTCCCACAATCACGCTCATCGCGTACTCCAGATAGGAGCGCGACATTTCAATGCGCAGATCGGTTTGGATGATTCTTTCGGTGGAACCTTCTGGGGAACCTTCCGTTGATCCGGTGGGATCCGCCATGGAACTACCTACTGCGCTAAGCCAGACGAACAGCCAATATTAGCTACCCAGATGCCCCCTATGGCCTGCCGGCCACGAATCCCAGAAGAATTGCGTCAACTGCAGCGGGCAGGAAAGCTGCAGGTGTGCACGGCCTTGCAATTTCGCGAGCTGGCAGCAAGCCAAGGCCTAGAGGCCGCCTACAGCAAAACCCATGTGGTGGCTGCCGGCAGCTGTGAATTCACCGATCAAGGGCAAATTTGGCTCAGCCTTGGCCCCTGCGATCCCCCGCTGCGTTTAAAACAAGCCAAATTGGGAGGGGTGGAAGCAAGCGGTGGGTTTGGGCCAGGGGAGCTATGCCTGCCGATTGGTGGTGGTTTGGATAGCACCCGTCGCCGCGCCGGTGCCCAAATATTGGATAAATTGTTAATGGGGGAGGAGTTGCCCCTGGAATTACTGGGGGAAGCCACCACGCTGCACCCCCGCCGCGAATTCCAAAGCCGCTTGCAACTCAAACAACTCGGCACTGCACGCCTGTTTTTAAGCAGGGCAATCAGTGAAAACGGTGTGGTGGCGGTAAGTAGCGCAGAGGGGTTGCTGCCAGGCCCTATCGGGGGGCTACTGGGCCCCTTTGGCAATGCTCTTTTCAGTTGCAGCGGAGCCCGCAGCATTGGCCTCAGCATGCCCGGCTTGAGCCAGTTAGGGCCAGGCCAACCACTACTGATAGCGGGCGCCATTGGCCAGGTGCTTGGGCCTGGCAGTGGCCATCAACCCAGCTGCCGGCGCCAATTAAGCGGCCATGCAAGGGCGCCGGGGGCAACGGTGGCCGCAGCTGTAAATCTGCAAGGGCTGCAACGCCAATGGCTCAAACCCTGCTGGTTTGAGGGCCACGGGGCAGCCCTACTTATCGCTATTTCAGCGCCGGTACTACTGCTAAATGAAAAGCAGGCCCGCCAAGCCGCTGTGCCCGATGAAAGCCTCGAGGCGCCAGTTTTAGATTTCTCAATACCGCGCCGAATTAAACCTAGTTTTGGCACTGTGAGCTACGGCGCTCTGCTGAAGGGCAAAATTCAGGTGGATGGTCGTTTAGTGCGGGCAGCGCCGGCATGCAGCCTTAACTTTGGCGATAGCCACACCGAGTTGTTAAGCCAAAAATTAAAAGATGGCAGCTTCCCAATTCGGGCCTGGGATGCCCCCTTAGAGCCAGAAGGCAGCTTGCATCCTTTAGATAGCTAAACATCCCCGATCAAATATTCGATTTACAGCGGTAAAGTCAGCTCCCTGCAAACTTAAGTTTGATGGAAATTCCAGATTCTTTGAGCGATTTCAAAACTGAAACGCCTAACCCAATAGCCAGCACCATTTCAGCCCCTGCCACTAGCAGCGCGGCTGAGGGCGCTGCAGAAGGTGGCGAGTGGCAGGAATTGCTTGGGCTTTTGAACACCTGGCTTGGTGATGGCAAGGCCAAACAAATTTGGGAACAAAGCCAACGCCCCCTTAAAGCTGTGGGCATAGCGATTGTGCTGATTATTTTTCTGCGTTTGCTGGGCGCAGTACTGGGCACACTCGATGCAATACCGATGCTGCCAAGGCTTTTAGAACTAGTGGGTTTGATTTGGCTTGGCCTATTTGCCGGCCCAAAATTAGTGAAAAGCGATGAGCGCAAGCTCTTTATTGGCCGCATAAGCAGCGCTTGGAGTTCATTTTCAGGGCGCCAATAACGTTGAATACCAGCCCAAACGACGGCTGATTGATAACTTGAGCCTTACTTAAGCAGAGGCCACTCGGTGGATATTCAACTAGGCCGTTCCCGCACCGTGCGTCGCGCCTATGGGATCGATGAAATTGCTCTGGTGCCAGGCGGCCGCACCGTTGATCCAGCGGTTGTTGACAGCAGCTGGCAGGTAGGCGGTTTTAAGCGAGAGATTCCGATAATCGCTAGCGCCATGGATGGAGTGGTTGATGCGGCGATGGTGGCGGAATTAAGCCGCTTAGGCGCCCTCGGAGTGCTCAATCTGGAAGGGGTTCAATGCCGTTACAGCGATCCGAATCCAGTGCTCGATCGCATTGCAGCGGTGGGTAAGGAGGATTTTGTGACCTTGATGCAGGAGCTCTACAGCCAACCGGTGCAAGAAGAACTGATCCGCCAACGGATTACTGAAATCAAACAAGCCGGCGGAATCGCGGCTGTGAGTGCAACCCCAATGGCTGCATTGAAATTTGGCAAGGCCGTAGCAGAAGCAGGGGCGGATTTATTTTTTGTGCAAGCCACCGTTGTGAGCACAGATCACCAGGGCCCTGAAGGGCAGGAAACCCTTGATCTGGAAAACCTGTGTCGCACCATGGGGCTCCCTGTAATCATCGGCAATTGCGTTACTTATGAGGTAACGCTGCAACTGATGAGGGCCGGTGCTGCAGCAGTAATGGTGGGAATAGGGCCTGGAGCTGCCTGCACCTCCCGCGGTGTGCTCGGGATCGGTATTCCCCAAGCCACTGCCGTTGCCGACTGCGCTGCTGCCCGCAACGACTATGAAAAAGAAAGTGGTCGCTATGTTCCAATCGTTGCCGATGGCGGAATTATTACCGGAGGGGATATTTGCAAATGCCTGGCTTGCGGCGCTGATGCCGTGATGATCGGTTCACCGATTGCCCGGGCAGCTGAAGCCCCAGGTAGGGGGTTTCACTGGGGAATGGCCACGCCAAGCCCCGTTTTACCAAGGGGGACCCGCATCAAGGTGGGCACCACCGGCAGCCTTGAGCGAATTTTGCGAGGTCCGGCCAATCTCGACGATGGCACCCAGAATTTATTGGGCTGCATCCGCACTTCAATGGGCACCCTTGGAGCCCGCACCATTAAAGAAATGCAGCAGGTGGAGGTGGTGGTGGCCCCTTCTTTACTAACTGAAGGCAAGGTTTATCAAAAAGCGCAGCAATTGGGAATGGGCAAGTAGAAAAAGTTTGATAACAGAGGCCGTAACATGGAAGAGTGTGGCTTCGGCCTCACACTCCTCACACCACCCGCCCGGCGCGTCCGGGCTTTGTTCTTACACAACGCTTCAGCAAGTGGCGCTTGCTAACTGCGTTGCTAGATTGGAATATCGTTTCCTAACTAGCAATGTCGAGCGCCGCTGCCGTTACTGATGCCTCTTTCGACCAAGACGTGCTGCAGAGCGATGTTCCTGTGTTGGTTGATTTCTGGGCCCCTTGGTGCGGGCCATGCCGCATGGTGGCCCCAATCGTTGATGAAATTGCCAAGGAATTTGAAGGCCGGATCAAGGTGATGAAGCTGAATACCGATGAGAATCCAAATGTTGCTAGTCAATACGGGATCCGCAGTATTCCTACCTTGATGGTTTTTAAAGGTGGTCAAAAAGTAGACACCGTGGTTGGTGCCGTACCCAAAAACACCTTGGCCAGCACGATTTCTAAATATCTTTAAGGGAGTTAGCCATCAGCAAGCCGCTCAGCTCATTAGCAGATGCGCTGATAGATCATCCCCATGGAGCAGCTGCTTCAAGGGTGTTGGAAACTTTGCTGGAGATCAGTAGATCAGCAGCCAATACAAACGATTGGCAATTAGTCGAAGCCACATTGGCGGATATTGCAGCAGCTTTTGCTCTGTTTCATCCCCATCGCAATATCCGCAAATTGGCGGTTTTCGGTTCCGCCCGCAGCAAGGTAAGCGATCCTGCTTATCTCCTTGCCATGGAGTTGGCAGAGGGGGCTGTGAATTGCGGCTTTGAAGTGATGACCGGCGCCGGCGGCGGTGTAATGGAAGCGGCAAATCGCGGTGCAGGCACTGACAAATCTTTTGGTTTAGATGTGCAACTGCCATTTGAACATTTGACAAATAAATATATCGACAGCCCGACAAGGCTGCTGAGCTTTAGTTATTTTCACACCAGAAAATTATTTTTTTTGCGTGAAACCGATGCAGTTGTAGTGCTACCGGGTGGCTTTGGCACTTTAGATGAATTATTTGAAGCCCTTACCCTGATCCAAACCGCAAAGAATCCACCAGTGCCAGTGGTATTACTTGCTCCATTGGGGGATAACTATTGGGATAGTTGGCAAGATTACATAGATACAAGCCTGCTAGAGCGCGGCTTTGTTTCAACTCAAGACAGTTGCATTTACCGCAGCGCAAATTCAGCCAAGCAAGCTTTGCATTTGATTAATGGGTTTTATAAAGTTTTCAAGGCCAGCCATTACAACGCAAACAAGTTGCAATTAAACCTGAACTATTACCTACCGGAAAATGAACTAAAGTTAATAAATAAACAATTTAGCCACATATTGCTTGAAGGAGAGATTTACAGCACAAATAATATTGGACGCGGCTCCAATTTAGAGCTTTCTTTTGATCAACGCCAGATAGGTGGTTTATACGCACTGATCGATTATTTAAATGGCCTTGATCTGAGCCATTACCCGCAATGATTGGCATAATCGATTACGGAATGGGTAATCTGCATTCTGTAGAAAAGGCATTAGTTAAATTAAATGCCCAAACCCTAATTATACAAAAACCAGCACAACTAGCTGAGCTATCGGCACTGGTTTTACCCGGGGTGGGAGCATTTGATCCAGCGATGCAAAGGCTCTCAGAAGGGGGCTGGGTGTTGCCATTACAGCAGTGGGTGGGGCAGCAAAAGCCTCTGCTCGGCATCTGCCTTGGCTTGCAATTGTTATTTGAAAGTAGTGATGAAGGTTGCTTGCCAGGCTTGCAACTATTGGCAGGAAAAGTAGCGCCTCTACCGCAAATACCGGGGGAGCCAATACCACACATGGGTTGGGCACCGCTGGAATTAACAGCTAGCAATTCATTATTTGTGCCAGGCAGCACTCCAGATTGGATGTATTTCGTGCATTCATATGCCGCTATTCCAGTTGATCCCAGCTGCATTACTGCCTATGCCCCTTATGGCACAAGCAAGGTGGTGGCTTCAGTTGGGAGAGGAGCGCTGCAGGCAACTCAATTTCATCCTGAAAAATCAGGTAATGCAGGCTTACTGATGCTGCGGCGTTGGCTGCAAACCCTGCCATGAGGCTTAGCAATGGTCAAAAATTACAAAGCCCCCCCGGGATAGTGGCGCGTCCCACCCTTGCCCTAGTGCGGGAGGCGGTGATGAATTCCTTGGGAGCCCAGTTAGAGGAAAGCCGTTGGCTTGATCTTTGTAGTGGCAGTGGCGCTATGGCCTGTGAAGCCTTGCTGCACGGAGCAAGCTTTGTGCAGTTGGTGGAGGAAAATCGCCGTATTGCAGCTGTTGCCCGCAGCAATCTGCTGGCGTTGGGGGATGAATATCGAGCCAAATGGCAGCTGGCGGTAGCTGAGGTGAGTTGGTGGCTTGATCGCCACCAAAACAAAGCATCGGTAGAACCGTTTTCATTTATTTATGCCGATCCGCCCTACAAATCAAACTTATACGGGGTGATTTGCAACGGCATAAAGCAAGGGCAATTTCTTACCCCAGAAGCATCTTTATTACTGGAATGCTCAAGGGATGAGGCCCCACAATGCATCGAGCCATGGCAGCAGCTACACCGTCGCCGTTACGGCCGCACCTTGGTGTTGCAATGGCAGCTTTCAACCGCCGAGAGCGCTACCTCTGCGGTATTGATTCCAGGCAGCAACGAAAAGACCCACCAGGGTTACGGGGATCAGGCCTAAAACGATGCCGCAAAGGAGTGGTTCAATCATCGACCAGCTTCTGTAGATAGGATTTGTTCATTCAATTTAAGACCTGCAGCACCCTCACCTGTGCTTCCACAACAACTAATGAAGTGAACTGCATTGACGCAAACACAAGTAAATGAGGTTGCAAACGCTTCAGAAGCGCCCCAACGCCGCGGTTTGATCACGGCGTTAGTGGCAATTGCTTTGGTTGCAGCTGTATTTTTGGCATTTTTTTTATATGGCAACAGCCGCCAAGATCCATATACGCAAAGCAGTTTGGCCTTGCAGGGGGATCAGGATCGGGGTTCAAAATTGTTTTTAATTAACTGTGCCGGTTGCCATGGCATTGCCGGCCAGGGCGTAGTTGGGCCAAATCTGCACGGCGTAAGCCATCGCAAACGTGATCAGGCATTAATTCAACAAGTAATTAGTGGAAACACTCCACCGATGCCTAAGTTTCAACCCGATCCCCAATCAATGGCCGACCTCCTCGCCCATCTGCACACGCTGCAGTGATATCTGCAAATTTAGTGGTGGTGTTGGTGGAAACCGCAGGGCCCCTAAATCTGGGCAGCGTTGCAAGATTATGTGCAAATTACAAACCAAGCAGATTACGGCTGGTAAATCCCCGTTGCGAACCCGGCGATCCCCTGGCCAGCTTGATGGCAGTGCGCGGGGGGGAATGGCTTGAAAAGGTGGAATTTCACAGCAGCCTCAGCGCTGCATTAGCCGATTGCCGCAGGGTTGTGGCCTGTTCTGGCCGCATCGAGGCCCAAGAACGCCAACATCACAATCCCAAAGAAGCAATTGGCTGGTTGCTGGAGCCCCAAGCAGGTCCAGCCCAGGTGGGTTTGGTATTTGGCCGCGAAGACCACGGTTTAAGTAAGGAGGAGTTGCTTTTAGCTGGAAGATTGCTGCGAATCCCCACTGGCCCTGGCTACGGATCTTTAAATCTTTCCCATGCGGTTGCCATTTGCTTTGCTGAAATTCAGCAACAATTGGAACAGCAAAAGGATGCTTGTGCGCCCCTTCAAGCACTCGATAGCCCGTTAGCAAGCCATGAACAGCTGGAGCAAGCCATCCAGGATGCTGAGGCATTACTACTGAATGTGGGCTTTCTTTATCCCCACACCGCTCGGGCACGAATGGGGAAATTGCGGCAGATCTTGCTGCGGGCTGAACCAAATGCTGAAGAAGTTGCTTTATTGCGTGGCATGGTGCGGCAACTGCGCTGGGCTATCGGCCGCGATTCTGGGTAAGTTGGCCTGCGCATAGGCCAAGTTTTGAGCCAACGTTTTTCCGCAAGCCAACCAGCTTTATTACTTCTGAGGTTGCTAATCCTTGGGGTGGGCCTTGGCGTGCTTACAGGCACCGTTTTGAAGCTGTTGGCGCCACGCTTTAGCGATGCCGGCGCTGGCGTTAACAGTGCAATCCCGGTTATTACCCGAGGCAGCATGGGGGAATTCAAGCCAAAACTTGAATTAAGTGCTTTGAGCCAAACCTATGCAAAATTGGCGGCCCGCCATCCGGATCTCAAAGTTAGTGCCTTTGCACTGGTGCTAGATAACGGGAATTACGCGCAGCTAAATCCAGATACCCCGCTACCAGCCGCTAGCGCGATCAAAACACCAATACTTCTTGTTGCGTTTGAAGCAATTGATCAAGGCAAGGCGAAATTAAACGAAAAACTAAGCCTTAGCAAAGTTGTAGTTGGTGGCGGCTCAGGTTGGATGGGCAGCCAACCGATGGGCAGCCGCTTCAGCTTCAATGAAGTAGCAACTGAAATGATTCGCGTTAGTGATAACACTGCCACAAATTTATTAATCCAAAGATTGGGCGGTAAAACTGCATTAAATGCAAGATTTTTAGAGCTTGGTTTACTAGATACCAGCATCAAAAACTGGTTGCCAGACCTTGATGGCACAAATACCAGCAGCGCAAAGGATCAAGCCCGCGCCATTGCCCTAGTAGAAACCGGTAAGGAGTTATCACCTCGCAGCCGAGATTTATTTCGTTCAACCCTTGGCAGCTCAAGAACAGACACCTTGATCCCCAGCGGCTGGTTGCAGGGCCTAGGGGGCGGCAACGACGACGTAAACACTGCTTTGCTATCAAAAGGGGTGAGGATTTTCAATAAAACCGGAGATATCGGGATCGCTTACGTGGATTCAGCCCTAATTGAATTACCCGATGGCCGGCGCGCTGTGGCTTCTTTCATGGTGAAGGGTCCTTTCAACGACCCCCGCAGCACTGATCTAATCCGCGCTATGGCAGCAGCCACTGCAGTTGCTCTGGGGGCGAAATGAGATTTGCTTTACTGCCGGCGGTTTTAAGCAGTTTTTTCTTTGAAACTCTTCTGCTTCCGGTGCTGGCCCAAAGCCAAACGGAACAGTTTCGCCCTGGCCAAGTGCGGGCGCTACCCGGTCAATTAGACCGCAGCTTGATGGTTAACGACAACAATCCAGAGGTGATTAAGGGCCCTGGGATTCTGCTTTCCACCTTTGATGGCAAAAGCCGTGGGGTGCCAAATGCCCACTTAAATGTGCCCCTAGAGGGCAATTTTGAATTATTTAGCCACCACATTTTTGCCGGTTCAGGGCCGCAAGCAAATAGCACCCTTTGGCAGGGCATCGTGGTTGGGAACCGCAGCAATAAAGCAGTAACCGTAAGGATGCCAACTGGCGCTAGCTGGTTATCTCAACCCGATGCCCCCTTTTTGCCCCTACCGGGCCAAATGGAACACGATGGTTTGAGCGTATATGCAGGGCCTGGCTCCAGGGTGGCGGGAGATCTTGTTGCTGGAAACGCCCCCAGACCAGCCTGGCTACCCGCCAGCATCAGCCTGGGGCCAAACATCAGCCAAATGCTGTTTAGCTTGCCTATACCTGTAAAAGGTTTGGATCCATTGCTAAACGGCCGCAATTTGCAGGTGCGTTTTGAAACGGATGGCCCTATCGCACTTGCAAGCCTTGCCTTAATAAGTGATACCCCCCCCAGCCCAGAGCAATTTCTTGAGCTTTTAGATGGCGGTTTAAGCGAAAAAGAACATGCCCCAACCCCAAAGGGGGCACCGGGGGCAATGATTTATTCGCGCGTAAGCGGAGTTCAACAAGGGCGACGCTGGAGGGGTTTGTTGAGCGATCCAGGTAGCAAGGTGTTGCAGATTGGCGAGCAGCCGGTGAGTTGGCCAATTGCCAGCCTGCAAAAAGGAACCTTTGGCACCGGCCAGGTGCAATCAGCACCATTGATGGCTTTCTACCCCAATACCGCATGGGAAGCCCACGGTAACTACGGAGTGGAATACGACCTTGATCTCCCCCTTCGCAACAACAGCAAACAAAATCAACAATTGGCCTTGAGTTTGGAATCACCGCTAAAACGCGATCGAAAAGAGGGGGGGCTTCTTTTTAAAAATCCAGCCGGCCCTGCAGTTTTTTTTCGCGGCACCGTGGAGCTGCGCGGATTAGATGGCAACCCCGGCCGCAGGTACCAACATTTGGTATTGCGTTCGGGTGATATGGGCAAACCCCTTGGCCTCATAACCCTGGCACCTGGGGAACAACGCAATGTGCGGGTGCGATTGATCGTGCCAGCAGACATCACCCCAGTGCAGGTGCTTACGGTTACACCGTTGGCGCCAGCCCCAGCTGTGAAACAATCCGAACCAGTGCCCGTTAATTAGTGGTGAGCCAGGTTCGCAAGCGCAGGGTGTATCCCTTCACCGCCATCGTTGGCCAGGCTGAGATGAAGCTGGCTTTACTGCTCAATGTGATCGATCCACGCATCGGTGGCGTGATGATCATGGGTGATCGGGGCACGGGCAAAAGCACAACAATTCGCGCTCTAGCTGATTTGTTGCCGGAAATTGATGTGGTGGCTGGCGATCCATACAACAGCTCCCCCACCGATCCAGATCTCCAAAGCGTTGAAGTGCGCAACCGCGCCGAAGCCGGGGAAACACTGCAGGTGGAACCGCGCCAAGTGCCAATGGTGGATCTACCGCTTGGCGCTACGGAAGATCGCCTTTGCGGCACTATTGATATCGAAAAAGCCCTTAGTGAAGGGATCAGGGCCTTTGAACCTGGCTTACTGGCAAAGGCAAATAGGGGTTTGCTTTATGTGGATGAAGTAAATCTGCTTGATGATCATTTGGTTGATGTTTTATTGGATTCAGCAGCATCTGGCTGGAACACAGTGGAGCGGGAAGGTATTTCTGTGCGGCATCCGGCCCGTTTTGTATTAATAGGTTCGGGGAATCCAGAAGAAGGTGAATTAAGGCCGCAATTGCTTGATCGTTTTGGCATGAGCGTTGAGGTGCGCACCGTGCGCAATGCCCAGCAGCGGGTGCAGGTGGTGGAACAACGCAGCAGTTTTGATAGCGATCCGGATGCCTATCTTCAGCAGGTGGAAGCAGCTCAACAGCAATTACAAAGCCTGGTGGTGGCAGCCCAGCAACGGTTATCAAAAGTTCAGTTAGATCCTGATCTACGTCTAAAGATCTCCGAGGTTTGCGGCCAGTTGAATGTAGATGGGCTGCGGGGCGACATTGTTACAAATAGGGCAGCTCGAGCCCTAGCAGCCTATGAACAGCGACTTGAAGTGAGTGATGAAGATGTAGCTCGAGTGGTGGCTTGTTGTTTAAGGCATCGCTTGCGTAAAGATCCACTTGAAGCGGTGGATTCCGGCGAACGGGTAATAAAGATGTTTTGCCAGGTGTTTTCAAGGCCAGTGCCAAAAGATTTAAGTGAATTTGAATTAGCCCTATGCGCATCCTCGGTATAGATCCAGGTTTAGCTCGGGTGGGCTACGGCGTAGTAGAAACTGGGCCGCCAATGGCAATGCTTGATTGCGGCGTTATCAGCACAGAAGCGGGCAGAAGTGAAGGCCAGCGAATGGTGGAAATCGCTAATGATCTACGCCAATTAATCCGCCGCTGGCAGCCGGATTTAGCCTCGGTGGAAAAGTTTTTCTTCTACCGCTCCAGCAACACAATTGCGGTAGTGCAAGCGCGCGGGGTATTAATTATGACCCTGGCTCGTTTTCGCATACCGATTGTTGAATATCCGCCGATGCAAATAAAACTTGCCCTAGCCGGCCACGGTCACGCCGATAAAAGTGATGTGCAAGATGCCGTGATGCGTGAATTAGAACTAACTGAACGGCCCAAACCAGATGATGCCGCTGACGCATTAGCTGTGGCCTTAACAGCCTGGTTTCAACGGTGAAATCAACCCTACGCCATGAGTTAAGGCTGCTGCGCTCACAAATCAGCGCCAAAACATTTGCTGATGTAGCTCAACAAACCAAACTAATAGTGCCGAAACTTATCAATAACCGCCCTGGCGCTGTAGCGATCTATTGGCCTTTAGCTGGTGAGGTAAATCTCTTAGCACTTGCTGAAAATAATATTGAGCTGGCTTTACCTCGAGCGGAAGTTGGGGGATTGCAGTTTTTTAGTTGGAGCAGCAGCACCCCTCTTACGAAAGACAGCTGTGGTATTTCCGCCCCTACAGGGAAAAATCCACTTTCTGCAAAGCAAGTGGCGTTGATGCTGGTGCCCGCCTTAGGAATCGATCAACTGGGCATTCGGCTTGGTTCTGGCGGTGGCTGGTACGACCGCCTACGGGCAGCCGCCTGTTGGAGGGAGGTGCCCGCCTTGGTGGTGTTACCCCATGCATGCATAAAAGCAGAACTACCTTGTGATCCATGGGATATTCCGTTTGCTGGCTGGATTAGTGAATTGGGGTTGCATTGGCTACAAATTTAAATAAGCGTTTCAATTTCCCTAGCAAGCGCCATACCCTTGCCAGGATGAGTAAGTAAGCAACGCGAAGCAGGTGTTGGTGGCTATTCCCATTTCAACTTCAGATTCTGTTCCAAATCTTGAATCCGGTAAATCCTTACCTAACAAGCCTGCAGCGGTTGCAAGCAAGCAGCAACGCTCTAATCGGGCCCTTGAACTAATGATCGGCTCAATGGTTGGCATGGTGCAAGTTGGGCGCTTAGATCAAGCTGGCGGTTTTCCTGGTTTCTGAGCGATGTTCAAAGGGCTAGCAAAGAGCAAAGCAAATATTGCAGCTATAACAGGGATTTCCTGTTTATTGATTGGAGCAGCACTGCAGCCTTCAGTGAAAGCCCATGGAGTGGAAACAAACTTTAGTGGCTTAGGAGCCTCTGGTTTATTGCAATTTCGTACTTATTTTTCCACTGGTGAGCCTTTAGTTAACGCTGAAGTGCGGCTGCAATCCCCCGATGGCAGTGAAAGCCTGAAGCTGGGCCGCACCGGCAGTGATGGCAGCTTTAAAGCAAAAGTGCCCGCCCAAGCCAACCGCGAATGGGAGGTGGTGGTAGATGGCGGCCCGGGCCACCGCGATTATTTGGAATTAAGCCGCCCGCTACTTGGCATCAGCGCCCTAGGCTCATTTGCATTCATTGGATTCATCCGCCATGGCAAGCGGCAGCGCCGCCCTTGATCAAATTGTTGCCAAGTTAAAAGGCAGCAGTGATCCCAAACGCCGTTATGAATATGTGTTGTGGTTAGCAAAAAAATTACCGCCAGCCCCTGCTGAATTGCAATGCGAAAGCAATCGGGTGAAAGGTTGTGTATCCCAGGTTTTTGTCGCCCCCACTGCAGGCGTTAACGGCTTGCAATGGCAGGGGGAGGCTGATGCACAAATCACAAAAGGTTTATTAGCACTTTTAATTGCAGGGCTTAATGGCCTCAGCGCCAGCGAGGTGCAAGCAATTGATCCTTGCTTTATTGCAGAAACCGGCCTGCAAGGCAGCCTTACCCCATCAAGGGCTAATGGATTTCTCAATATCCTGCGCCATATGCAGGCTCAGGCAGCGCATTTATAGGATCAACTCATACCGAAACGTTTGAATGGCAATTGGTATTGGTTTGCTGGGGCTTGGCACGGTGGGGGCAGGGGTGGCTGAAATCCTGCTTAATCCCAGTGGCCGTCATCCTTTAGTTGCAGAGCTCGAATTGCGCCAAGTGGCGGTGCGCAGCCTGGCGCGAACCCTTCCCCAAGGATTTAGCCAAGAATTGCTCTGCACCGATGCCGCTGCTGTGGTGGCAAATCCTGCGGTGGATTTAGTGGTGGAAGTTATGGGGGGGATTGAACCGGCTCGCAGTTTGATCCTGGCTGCTATCGAAGCAGGTAAACCTGTGGTAACTGCCAATAAAGCAGTGATCGCCCGCCACGGAGCTGAAATTGCAGCAGCAGCAGCGGCAAAAGGTGTTTATGTATTGATGGAAGCAGCGGTGGGTGGCGGCATCCCAATACTTGAGCCGTTGAAACAGTCGCTTGGGGCAAACCGCATTGAGCGGGTAAGCGGCATCATCAATGGCACCACAAATTACATTCTCAGCCGCATGGCCGATGAAGGGGCTAGCTACGCAGCAGTGCTAGCTGACGCCCAGGCTCTTGGTTATGCAGAAGCCGATCCCGCCGCCGACGTAGAAGGCGGGGATGCTGCAGATAAAATCGCCATTATTGTGGGCCTTGCCTACGGCGGCCTTGTTGATAGAAGCCAAATCCCCACAGAAGGGATTGCTAATTTGCAGTTGCGAGATATTAACTACGCTCGAGAATTGGGTTATGTAGTGAAGTTATTAGCGGTAGCTGAACGGGTTAAAACTATTACTGATACAAGTGAAGTGCTTGATGTGAGGGTGCATCCCACCTTGGTGCCCAAAACCCATCCGCTGGCTGGGGTAAACGGAGTAAATAACGCCATATTGGTGGAGGGAGATCCAGTGGGGCAAGTGATGTTCTACGGGCCAGGAGCTGGGGCAGGCCCCACCGCTAGTGCTGTGGTAGCAGACATTCTCAATATTGCAGCGATCCAACAAGTGGGAGGCCCTGCTGCAAAGTTGGATCCATTGCTTGCTGCCACGAGTTGGCGCAGTTGTTGTTTAGTAGATAGCGCAATTACAAAACATCGCAACTATGTGCGTTTCCAGGCGGCGGATCTTCCTGGGGTGATTGGTCATATCGGCAGTTGTTTTGGTGCCGCTGGAGTTAGTTTGCAATCTATCGTGCAATTCCAATCCCAAGGAAGCGGTGCTGAGATTGTGGTGATCACCCATGAGGTGCAAGAAAGCAACTTTCGCCACGCCTTAGAGATGATTCTTTTGCGCTCGGAGGTAGAAGCTGTTGTGAGCTGTTTACGCACCCTCTAGGCAAGGCAATAAGTTGGAGTTGCATAAAAGAAACTCTTGCCTAATTCCAAAAAAAGCTGGATTTTCCCCCTGCTTGGCTTGTGGCTTGGGCTGAGTGGTTGCAGCAATTTGCAACTGCAGCAGAAACAGGCCCCAATTGTGGTGGCCAGCTTTGGCTCTATCGACACGATCGATCCAGCCCAAGCCACTACTACTGCTGCCATCCAACTGCTGTCGTCATTGGGGGATCCCCTTTACGGAATTAGCGCTGATGGCCAGATAGAACCGAGGCTGGCAATTGCCTTACCGCAGATCAGCAACCAAGGGCTTAGGGCGGTGATCCAGCTGCGCAAGGGGGTTATTTTTCATGACGGCACCGCATTTAATGCCGAAGCAATGGCTTTTAGTTTGCGGCGGTTTATAGCGATTGCAAAACTTAGTTATGTGGTGGGAGATCGCATCACAGCGGTAAAAGTGCTCGGCCCCTATGAATTAGAACTCACCCTGCGCAGACCCTTCAGCCCCCTTGCGGCACTGCTCAGTTCCACCAGCCTCACCCCTGTTTCACCAACTGCTTATAAAAAACATCAACGCAGTTTTTTAACAGGCAATTTTGTTGGTACAGGCCCTTATCAACTCAGCTTCACCAGCCCGCAATTGCAAAGGCTGACGCCGTTTAAAAAATATTGGGGGCAAAAACCAAGCAACAACGGAATTGCGATGGTGAGCATGGGCACTTCCACCACCCTGTTTGGCGCATTGATGGGTAGGGATGTGGATGTATTGCTATCGAGCAGCGTCGAACCGGATCAGCAAAAAACATTACGCAAAGAGGCCCAGCGGGGCGTATTGCGAGAAGGGGTGGGGCCAGCACTAGAAATCGGTTATCTCAGCGTGTTGAGCGATCGCCCCCCCTTAAATCGGCTTGGCTTACGAAAAGCCTTGGCCTACAGCCTCAATCGCCCCCAGATCAGCGCCAGGGTGAGCGACAACATCCGTACACCGCTTTATGGCCTTGTGCCGCCGAGCTTGGCCGGGGCAAAAGCGGGCTGGCCGGAGCAAAACCTTGCTGCCGCCCGAAAATTATTTGAGCAAGAGGGATACTGCGCAGGCAAAACCTTGGCCTTAAATCTCACCTATCGTTCAAATGTGCCAACCGATCGTCTCTTTGCCCTTACCTGGCAGGAGATGTTGAATGCAAAGCTCGGTGATTGCTTGCAGCTAAAAATCACGGGAATGGAATCCACCACCGCCTATCGGCAACTTGGAGATGGTGCATTTCAGTTGATAATGCTGGATTGGTCGGGAGATTACCCCGATCCTGATAACTACCTCGTGCCATTACTGGCCTGCAAACGCCCCCAGGGTTATGTGTGTTTAGAAGGTGAAAGCGCCGCAAGCGGTAGTTTTTGGGCCGCGCCAGGTTTGCAGAAACAACTTTTAGAAACTGAGCAAATCACTGGCCCCGCCCGCTTAGAAATGCTCAAAACCGTGCAGCAGCGCGCAGCCCTTGGAGTTCCTTACTTACCAATTTGGCTTGTGCGTTCAAGGGCCTGGGCGCGGCCACCCGTAAGTACACCACGTTTTGATGGCAGCGGCCGCTTAATCCTTGCCCAATTACAGATAGAAAAGGGGGCTCGATAGGAATGGATCGCAGCAAAAAGCTCTTGCGTTATCTCGCTAGCAGGCTGCTGCTAGCACCAGTGATGCTTTGGCTGATCTCAAGCTTGGTATTTCTATTGCTGCGAGTGGCACCGGGTGATCCGGTAGATGCCCTACTTGGCAGCCGCGCCAGCGCTGCTGCCAGAGAACAGTTACGACAGCAATTGGGCTTAGATCAACCACTACCAATGCAATATTTAGATTTTTTAGGTGATCTGCTTAAGGGTGATCTCGGCACCTCAATGGTGAGTGCAAAGTCTGTGGGGGCAATTGTGCGGGATGCCTTGCCCGCCAGCATTGAATTGGGATTTGTAGCCCTAGTAATAGCAATTGTATTGGGCTTAATCGCTGGCTTTAGCGGTATTGCAAAACCAGAGGGAAAAATTGATTTAGCGGGCCGGTTATATGGAATCAGCACCTATGCGTTACCAAGTTTTTGGGCAGCGATGGTGTTGCAACTGATATTTGCGGTGGGCCTGGGTTGGTTCCCCGTGGGGGGGCGATTCCCGCCAACACTGGTGCCACCGAGTGGCACTGGCTTCTATCTACTTGATGGGGTGCTGCAAGGCAATTGGCAGGTGGTAAGTGGCGCATTACGCCACCTCGCTTTACCAGCTTTCACCCTGGGGCTGTTATTAAGTGGCATTTTCGATAATGCCTTGCGGCTAAATCTGCGCCGTGTATTGCGTTCCGATTATGTGGAAGCGGCCCGCAGCCGTGGCATCAGCGAAACACAAGTTGTGTTGCGCCATGGCCTTCCCAATGCTCTGCTGCCGATGCTCACGATTGCTGGTATCACGGTGGCTTCTTTAGTGGGAGGGGCTCTATTAATAGAGGTGATCTTTTCCTGGCCAGGTATTGCAAATCAATTACAAGAAGCAATCAACCGGCGTGATTACCCCTTAGTGCAAGGAATTGTGGTTGTGGTGGCAGCTTTAGTGGTGATGGTGAGTTTGGTGGTTGATGTGTTGGTAGCCCTATTGGATCCCCGCCTCAACTTCTGAAAACTGCTGCAGAGGCCGCAATTGCTTGAGCAGCTTGCGATCGATCACATAGGCCTGCACTTCACCCTCATTAAATACACCCAGCGGCGCTGACTGCCCCTCCTCGATACTGCGCAAAAAGCTGATTTGGATTTCCAGCAACATCGTTTGCACCTGTTGCGGATCCTTACCAACAAAATCTGTACCCAAATGCATTAACGCTTGTTCTTTTTCAAGGCCCACTGCAGAAAAATGGCTAGCACCTTCAATTACTGCTAATCGGCTGCGGGGATTTGGTAATTGCTGAAAAGGCAGCAACTGCTCCCGCAATGGAGATGTAACAAGATCGAGGCTGCCCCCCAACATCAATACAGGTAATTCCAAAGAACGTAAACCTGCATCACCCCAAAGCAAACTGCCAAAACCATTTATTGCTACCACTGCTGCAAGATTGCTTGGAGTATTTATTTTCGGCAAATTTAATGCTGTGAGTTGGCATTGCAATAGGTAAGAGCTATCTAATACAGGAATGCTCAACATTGCTTTTGCGCAACGTTGCTCAAGGCCAGCTTGCAATTCAGCGCCAGCCCATAGCAGTCCAGCTACTCCACCTAAGGAATGTCCAAGCAGCATCAGCCGTGGCGGGGTGGGATGGGGGCCAAACCGCAACTGCTGGCTGGCAATTGCTGCACTAATTGCCTCAAAATCTTGAATTCGATTAGGCAGGCTTTCAATGCCTGGCAGGGCAGCTCTCCCCTCCAGCAGGCCTCGCACCGCCTCAGCGTCACTGCCTTGATGCTGCACTGAAACCACTGGCCAACCCTGGGCTGCAAGGCCCCGCCCCAGCCAGGCCAACTGATCAATCGAGCCACCTAAGCCATGGCTAAGCAAAAGCCAATGGCTTGCAGAGCTTTTCCCCTTTGGCCACCACAGCTGCAATGGGATGGGAGCAAGCCGGTGCGCAACAGGGAGGGTTGTTTGTATTGAATTTTCTGCATTCAGGGGCTCAACAGGCAAGGCAGCAAAAGTGCGGGGAGTTAGTGCAAGGCTTCTTAGTTGTTTTTGCAGGCTTATCTGCTGTTGCAATTGAAGCCGGAGCCGTTCTGCTAACTCCGTTAGAGCATCGAGATCAAGGCTTAGTTCAGTTACAGGGGCGCCCCTAAGTAAGGCGAGCACATTGGCAAAATTTGATTGTTGCAACAAATTGAGTAGCAGATCACCCCCATCTCCTTTGGGAGAACGCAAAAGTCTGCCCAGTTGTTGCACCAACTGTTGCCCAGCCCAGCTGTTAATTATCGGCGCCACTGAACTTCCCTTTAATTGCAGCGGTTGCAGTAACAACTCACGAATACTGCGCTGGGTATTTGGATCCAACAGATTTAACCAGGGGCCCAGCTCCTTGTTGTCTTTTGGCTGAAGGGCCCAAGCTTCCAATTGTTGAAGATCTAAGGGAATCTCCAAACCAGCTGCCTTCACGGTTAAGCGTTCAGCTGCTAACAGGGGTGGATGCCATAAACAAAACACTGCTACTGCCAAGACAACCTTGGCTAAAGGTTTATGGATCAGAGTTGGCGAACGAAGCAGAAACAATGGTGCAACTTGCCAGGTGGTGGCTGCAATTTCCGCGCACCTTACGCCGAGTGGCGCAGATTCGAGGTGTAGCAGCGTTAGGGGCTGGGGGAATTTTGTTCCTTGGCCCGCTTGTATTCAACCGTTTGGGGCTTAGCAGCAGCCAAATAGGGCTGGCGTTAGCACTTTCCAGCGCCGTTGGCCTTGTGGCAAGGGCAAGCAGTGGCCTGCTGCTCGATCGGGGCGTTGCGTTAGGAACACCTCTACGGCTGGGGGCGATTTGCTCAATCGGCGCAGATCTGCTGCTGTTTCGAGCTCATAGTTTTCATGCCTTTGTGCTGGGTGAACTATTGCTTGGTTTAGCGATGGGGCTTTATTGGCCTGCTGCCGAATTGGCCAGCGCCCAATTCAGTGCGCCACTGCCTTCTAGTGAAGGATTTGCGCTTGCCCGCACAGCCGATGCCCTTGGAATAGCTGCAGGTGCGCTAATTGGCAGTTGCATCGCTTGGGGGCTAGGGGCCCAGGCATTGCGTTTGATCTACGGAGTGGATCTAGTGGGAATGCTGGTTTTGTTATGGCTGATCAGGGAATTACCAAAACGGGGATTACCTCCAGCGCCAGCAAAATTAGCGCCAGGCCAAAAAAGAAGCTGGTGGGGGCAATCATTACTGCCGTTATTGGCGGTGTCGTTATTAGGAACCGGGCTGTTAACACTGCAACAAAGTGCGTTGCCATTGGATCTTGCTAATGGCGGTTTAGCTCGGGCGGGCTTACCAGAAGCGGGCGGTGGATTATTAATTGTGTTGCAACTATTGCTGGTGCTGATATTGCAATGGCCGGTGGGTCATTGGCTCGGCAGCAAACCGGTTGCAAAAGGATTGCGGTTGAGCTTGCTCTGCTTTAGCGGCGGCTGCTTTCTTTTGGCCCTTTCAGCTTTGCATCCAAAAGGTTTGGTGTTGCTGTTGCTGGCTCAACCCTTATTGGCATTAGGCACAGCTGCTTTTTTACCCACCATCACTGAAGCAGTGGTGGAATCTGTTAGCAGCGAAAATCAAGGCCTAGCTTTGGGTATCTATTCACAAACCTGGGCAATCAGCGGGATCAGCTTGCCACCTTTAGCTGGTTTGCTGATGGAGTTTCAAGGTCATGGCTTAGGGCTTTGGCTTGTGATGTCTGGGCTTTGCTTAGCAGCATTGGGGTTACTCCAACCTTCATGGGGTAAAGGTTCCGTTCCGTATTCCCAATCGTCGTAATCGGGATCGTTGCGAATTTTTTGATGCAATTCCTTCTGCACCTCAAAATCGTGCTGGCCAGTGGTTTCAGATGGCTTTTCGTTTGGGGTATTGGCCATGAGAATATCTTTAAAAAACTGATATTTGAATAAGATTATGGCCTATGCAATTGCAACGCCGCCACCGGGAAGCCCATAAAAGCCATCGGGCCGGCTGGTTGCGGGCGGCGGTGTTAGGGGCAAATGATGGCACCATTTCAGTGGCCAGCCTGGTGGTTGGGGTTGCCAGTGCAAGCAGCAAACCAGAAACGCTGCTAATTACCGCCTTAGCTGGATTGGTGGCTGGAGCTGCATCCATGGCAGCTGGTGAATATGTGTCGGTGCAAAGCCAGGCAGATACAGAAAAAGCAGATCTGGCTAAGGAAGCGGCGGAATTGATATCTGATCCAGAGGGTGAATTAGAAGAACTCAGCTCGATTTACAGATCCCGGGGTTTGGAGGCCAGCCTCGCCAGGGCTGTAGCTGAACAACTAAGCCTTCAAGGGGCCTTAGAAGCCCATGCCCGCGATGAATTAGGCATCAGCGAAACCCTTAGGGCAAGGCCTTTGCAGGCAGCTTTTGCATCAGCTTTGGCCTTTGGCTTGGGTGCACTGGTGCCATTGCTGGCGATATTGCTAGCTCCAGCTAGCAAGGTGGTGCCCTTCACGGTGTTGCTTTCCCTTGGCAGCCTTTTGATATTTGGTGGCATGGCCGCAGCGGCAGGTGGGGCATCTGTGCGTAGAGGAGCCCTGCGGATGGTGATCTGGGGCGCCGTTGCCATGGGGCTCACCTCAGCGGCCGGCCATTTATTTGGCGTTAATCATTAATCATTAAACATTAAATAAAAACTCCATTACATCACCTTCTGCCACCACATATTCTTTACCTTCACTTCGCAGCCAACCCTTGGCCTTGGCTTCTGCAAGGGAACCTGCTTCTAGTAATTGGCCATAGCCAATTGTTTGAGCACGGATAAAACCCCGTTCAAAATCTGTGTGGATCACCCCAGCTGCTTGCGGTGCTGTCATGCCTGATTTAATGGTCCAAGCGCGGGTTTCCTTTTCACCTGTTGTGAAATAAGTGCGGAGGCCAAGCAGTTGATAGGTGGCGCTAATCAAACTGCGTAATCCACCTTCACTAA
>NZ_CEXBMR010000007.1:45847-47405 GCF_982614295.1 Synechococcus sp. | reverse complement strand
ATTGCTAAGTTTAGCCCAGCTGGCAGAAGAAGAGCTGCAACGTATTCCTGCCCACTGGTTAGATGAATCGATAGTTCAATTAAGTGGATTAGCCAACGGACGTAAAATTGGAATAAACTCCCAATTGAAACGTTTAGCTGATTTAATACTTGGGATTTTACTAATACTAATTGCAACAATCACTTTATTTCCAATTGCGCTAGCAATTTACTTGCATGATCGCGGCCCAATATTTTATTCTCAAATACGCACCGGTCTTTTTGGAGAATCATTCACAATTTATAAGTTGCGAACTATGCAGCAAACAGCAGAAGAGAATGGGGCGCAATGGAGTAATCCGGGAGATAAGCGAATTACTCCAATAGGCAAATGGTTAAGACGCAGTCGCTTGGATGAGTTGCCACAATTATTAAATATAATCAAAGGTGAAATGAGCTTTATAGGCCCAAGGCCGGAGAGGCCAGAACTAGAACATGATTTAGAAGTTAATATTCCCCATTACAGATTGAGGCATTTAGTGAGGCCAGGTTTAAGTGGTTGGGCCCAAGTAAACATGGCCTATTCATCATCTCTAGAAGATGCAGAGTTAAAACTATCGTATGATTTATATTATCTGAAAAACAAAAGTTTTTGGCTTGATTTGCTAATTTTAGCAAAAACATTTAAAACTGTGTTGAAAGGTGCAGGCCGCTAACAAACTACTTGCTCTTTATTTGCTTTCCGTAAATTCAGCATCAATCACATCATCGCCAGCTGATCCAGCATTGTTGCCGGGAGCGGCTCCGGGAGCCCCATCAGCGCCCGCCCCTGCTGCTTGCTGGTATACAGAAGCACCAGCCGCATAAAGGGCCTGCTGCAATTGCTCTTGCACAGTTTTCATCGCTTCAAAGTTTTCCTTTTCAATAGCCTCTTTTAACTGGCTAGCGAAACCTTCAACCTTGCCTTTATCTTCTGCGGAGATCTTGTCGCCCAGTTCCGTGAGTTGTTTCTCAGCTTGATAAACCAAAGTTTCAGATTGATTTTTTAGATCGATCTTTTCGCGGCGCTCTTTATCAGCGCTGGCATTGGTTTCAGCATCTTTAACCATTTTATCAACTTCATTATCACTAAGGGTGGAGGCACCGGTGATAGAAATTGTTTGCTCCTTGCCGCTACCTTTATCTTTAGCGGTAACGCTGAGTATGCCGTTTGCATCGATATCGAAAGTTACTTCGATTTGAGGCACACCGCGGGGGGAAGGAGGAATGCCATCAAGGCGGAAGGTGCCAAGGCTCTTGTTATCAGAAGCCATTTCCCGCTCCCCTTGAAGCACATGGATTTCTACATTTGTTTGACCATCCACTGCAGTGGAATATGTCTCAGTTTTTTTAGTAGGTACGGTGGTGTTGCGGCTGATCATCTTCGTCATCACACCGCCAAGAGTTTCCACACCAAGCGATAAGGGTGTTACATCTAATAGGAGGATGTCTTTTACTTCACCAGCTAATACACCGCCTTGAATAGCAGCGCCAACGGCTACCACTTCATCGGGGTTAACAGTTTGGTTTGGATCTTTTCC